>CAYRII010000018.1:0-19620 GCA_964424245.1 uncultured Terriglobales bacterium
CCGTTGGCCATCCTGGGCGGCATGCTGGGCCGGGGCGTGGGGGGGCAACTGGCGCAGTTGGGCATTTCCTTCGGCGCCGGCTCGCTCTTTCTGAAGTATTCGCGTGATGCGGAGACGCAGGCTGACCTGGTGGGCGCGGGCATCCTGCACGACAGCGGCTTCAACCCGCAGGCCATGGTCTCGTTCTTCGAAACGCTGAGCGGGGAGAGCGGAGGCAGCCGCGGGCCGGAATTCTTGCAGTCGCATCCCAACCCGGGAAACCGGGCGCAGACGGTGGCCACCGAAGTGCGCACCCTGCCGGCACGCAGCTACAGCTCCGACAGCGCCGAGTTCCGCGAAGTCAAGAAGCTGGTGGCGGGCATGAAGCCGCCCACGGCCAAAGAGATCGGCGAGCAGCAGACGCAGGCGAGCGCAGAAGTGAGCCCTTCGTCGCGCGAAGAGGTGATGCCCAGCGGCAGGTTCAACAGTTGGGACCACAACGCCTATCGCATTACTCATCCCGATAACTGGAAGGTCTTCGGCGACAACAGCTCCGCCGTCACCATTGCTCCGCCGGCAGGTGTGGCGGAAAACGCAGTGGCCTACGGCGTGATGCTCAACGGCTTCGAGTCGGAAGCGCAGCGTACTTCCCTGGACCAGGCAACCAACCAGCTCTTGCAATCCATCTTGCGCTCGAACCCCGACCTGCGTGCCGTCGGGAACGCTGAGGACATCCGGGTGAATGGCGTTTCGGGAAAGTCCATCGCGCTGACTGGCCCCTCGCCCATCCGCGGCAAGGACGGGCGTCCGGAGCGAGAGCGGGACTGGCTGGTGACGCTGCAGCGCCGCGATGGCACTCTGCTTTACGCCATCTTTATCGCCCCAGAGCGCGATTACGGCGAACTGCGGCCTACGTTTGAGCGCATGTTGCGCAGCCTGCGTCTGCGTTGAAGACTCGATAGCCGGATCGCGGTTGCCGGCGCGCCTACTTGCTGCCGCTGGCCGTGGGCTCCGGCAGGCAGCCCGGTTTCGAGCGGCAGTGCGCCAGCCGGTAGTGGTCGTACTCATGAAAGGCGACGCCCTGAAAGCTGGGCTGCGTTTGCAGCGCCTTTTCCAGTGTGCGCGTCATGGCCTCCAGTTGCTGGTCCGGGCGGGTACGGCCCACCGGCTTCGGCAGGTCGTCGGGATCGGCGCTGATGCCCACCCAGACCCGCTTCCCCATTCGTTCCGCGTACGCCAACGCGGATTGCGACGAGCTCAGGATGTCTGGGCCCTTGTCCAGGTAGGCCATGAGGGCGACTTCATCCACGCGCTCCAGAATGGCAACCAGCATCGGTTTGGATTTGACCTGGATGCTGTTGAAGGAGAGCGGCACGTCCACGGAAAGCGGGATACCGGCATCCCTGATCCGCCGCTGGCTCCAGCGCAACAGCTCGACATACCGGTCGGCCAGCTTTTGGCGGACTTCCGGATCGTCCTCGGACTTCCATTCCGGCAGCGCCTGCGGCTCCACGTCCAGGTGGATGCCGTCAAAGCGCGCGTGGCGCGGGCTCTCCTGGTTGAAGCGCAGCACTTCGTCGAGATACGCCGCCACACCCTCGCGCTGATGACGGAAGACCCACTGCGGCATCCCATTCAGCGCCTGCACCGCGATCTTTCTGCTGTGGGCCTCGGCGAGAAAGCGACGAAACAGCTCCGGGTCCTTGCGCAAGCGCCGCGTGGAGGTGAAGAGGAACAGGGTGCGGATGCCCCTCTTGCGGGCGAATTGCAGCATGTCTTTCTGCTCCCGCACATCTTCCAGGAAGGTGCTGCGCCACACCCAGAGGGCTCGGCGGCCGCGGTCAGCGGTGCGATACTCGTTCCTGGGCGCCTCCGCCGCAGCCGGCTGCGCCGCGCCTGCAGCCAGCAGGACGGCGACAAAGACGGCCATGAAGTTGCGGCGTCGCAGCATGGGGGAGTTTTCCGCGGAAGGCGGCTAGCCCTTCTTGAGTTCCACAAGTACCTGGCGCGCGACCTCTTTCAAGGTCTCAAACACGCCGACCCCTGTAAAGGCGACGGCCTCGAAAACCGGCTCGCCCCGCTGCACCAGTTCCTGCTTCAGTACGTCCACGGGCAGGACACCAGGCAGGTCGCGCTTGTTGAGCTGCAGGACATAAGGGATCTTGGTGAAATCGTAGCCGTGTTCCTTCAAGTTTTCCTGCAGGTTCTCCAGGGCCTCGAGGTTGGCGTCCATGCGGTCTTCCTGGGAGTCGGCGACGAAAACCACGCCGTCCACGCCGCGCAATATCAGCTTGCGGCTGGCGTCATAGAAGACCTGGCCGGGCACGGTGTAGAGATGGAAGCGCGTCTTGAAGCCGCGCACTGTCCCCAAGTCGAGCGGCAGGAAGTCGAAGAACAGAGTGCGGTCGGTCTCTGTTGCCAGCGAGATCATCTTGCCCTTCTGCTTTTCCGCGGTCTTGTCAAAGACCACCTGCAGGTTGGTGGTCTTGCCGCCAAGGCCGGCGCCGTAATAGACGATCTTGCAGTTGATCTCGCGAGCTGCGAAGTTGATGAAACTCAAGACTTGCCTCAATTGCTGGCGCGGCGACTTGCGGGGGCTGGACGCCGTGCTGGGATTCCGACTGCTTTCCAGACGCGTTTTTATATCACAGCGGGTCACGTCCTTGCAGGGATTCTATCGCGAACTCGAAGCGGCTCAAGGCCTTTGCGGGGTCCTCCCCATCGGCAGCCGGGCGCCGGGGCAGGCCGGAAAGCGGCCTACGAGGTCAAGGATTGGGCTGCGCTGTGTCCTCGGAACTGGGGCGGGCCGGCGGCAATGGGTAGTACCCGTCCTTGGCAAAGACGCGCAGGCCGCCGCGATGCACCCGCACCTCAATCTGGCGATAGTTGCTGGCCGCGGTGGCACGGGTCGTATAGCCCAGCGTGTACTGGTTGCGCGCCGTGGAGGCAACGCGCGCGTAGGCGCGTTCGATGGCCTCGCGGCTGAACTCGGGGAAGACGTCCCCGCCGGTGGCCGAGGCGTACTTGGGCAGAATGTTGGCGCGGCCAAAGCCGGGCATGCGGATCTCAGCTAGGGTGCGGTAGCCGGGAATGGCGGAAGCGTCCACCGCGATGGCATAGACAGCAATTTCATTGGTCAGCAGCACCTTGAGCACGTCGTTGTAGCTGGCGGTGGAGCCCTCTTCGGCGCCGTCGCTGACGATGAAAATGACCTTGCGCCGGGCGCGGTCGCGCTTGGACAGTTCCAGGGCCGCCGCCAGCACGGCGTCGTTCAACACGCGCGATTCGCGCCGTACCGTGCGCACCGACGGCGTTCCAGGGTCGAAGGGCCGGCCGTTGATCGTGGGTCCGGAGACCATGGGGCCGCTGACTACGGGTACCCCGCCCGAACGGCCTTGGTATTGCTGGCGCCTGAGCTCCGTGGCAAAGCGGTCATTCGCCTGGCTCCAATCCATGCGCTGCTCCACCGTGCTGCCGTAGGTGAACAGAGTGACTTCGTCGAACGGGCTGAAAGCCCCGGCCAAGCCGGAAAATGTCTTGTTAATGCGGCGCATCGCCAGGTCCGAAACCCCTACGTCCAGCACCACCGCCGCGGAAAGCGGGAAGGGGTCGCTGGTGAACAGGCGAATGCTCTGTTCGTCGCCATCCTCAAAAACGGTGAAGTCGCGCCGCAGCAGGCCGTCTACCAGCCGCCCGTTGTCGTCTTTGACAGTTACCGGAACAATGACGAAGGCAACGTCGGTAACCAGCGTGAACATCTCGTCGCGCGAGTCCTGGTCTGTCGCCGGTCTCACCGCAGGTAATGCGGGCCGGATTTCAGCGGGTGGGGCCTCTTCAGGGGCTGATCCTCCGCCGGCCGTTCCTCGAGCGGTGGCCGGGTCGCGGGCCGCGCCGTGGCGGGGGCATTAGGGTCAGCCGTGGGAAAAGGGGTCTGCTGCGGCGCCGTGGCCGACGGGGCATCGGGAATCTGCTGCTGCGCTCCCGTGGCGAGCACCAGCACCAGAATCACTGCGAGTACTCCCCCAGCCCTCCCGCTGCGCTTCGTCACCTGTCGAATCCTCCATGCACGCTGCAGCTTCCCGCGGCGCCCCCGTATCGGGAACCGGAAATTCTGCATCCTACTCTGATGCTAGACTAACAGGAAGGGCTACGCAAAATGTCCCGTTTCCCTCATCTTTTCCCGCCCCAACGCCAAGGGGCTTTTCGGGTGATTCCGGCTCTGGCGGCGGTGCTGGCGGTGGTCGCGGCGCTCGCCGCCCAGGAACCGGTTTCGAAGCAGGAGGAGTCGGCCGTCGATACCATCCGCGTCAGCGTGGACGTGGTCAACATTTTCTTTGCTGTCAAGGACAAGCGCGGCGCCCCCATTCCCGGCCTGACCAAGGAGGACTTTCAGATCTACGAAGAGGGCCGCCCCGAAACCGTCAAGTATTTCTCTGCGGAATCCAACCAGCCGCTGACCCTCGGCCTGCTGATTGATACCAGCGGCAGCCAACAACGCGTGCTGCGCATGGAACAGCAAGTCGGTGCGGCTTTTCTGACCGACGTGGTGCGGGAAAAAGACCTGGCCTTCGTCATCAGCTTTGACGTGAACGTGGACCTTTTGCAGGATTTCACTTCCTCCACGCGACGGCTGCGGGCAGCGCTGGAACGCACACGCATCAATACCGGCGGGGGCTCGGGCGTGGTCATCCCGGGAGGGGGCGGCAACCCGGTTCCCACGGCCAATCAAAACCGCGGCACCTTGCTGTTCGACGCCATCTACCTGGCGGCGGGTGAGAAGTTGGGCCGGGAGGTGGGGCGCAAGGCCATGATCATCCTCACGGACGGCGCCGACTACGGCAGCCAGGTCAGGCTCGCGGACGCCATCGAGGAAGCGCAGAGAGCCGATGCCATCTGCTACGTTCTTCTGATCGACGATCGCGGATTTTATGGCAACTGGGGATACTCCGGCGACCGCGACATGAAAAAGCTCACGGAAGAGACCGGCGGGAGGGTCATCCAGGTGGGCGACAAGATGGAGAAGCTGAAAGAGGCCTTCGACCAGATCGCCCGGGAACTGCGCAGCCAGTACAGCATTGGCTACTCGCCTTCCAACACCAATCGTGACGGCAGCTTCCGCCGCATCGACATCAAAAGTCGCCAGGGACACAAGGTACAGGCCCGCCGCGGCTACTATGCGCGCCGCGACTAGGCCCACCCGCGTGACCGCGAGCGGGAGAAAGCCGCCCGCACATCATGGGAAAACAACCTGCGATTAGCCGAAGGCCATGCGGCTACTTCGAAGGCGCGTAGTAGCCTTTGCGCGCGCGGACGTTGTACTTCTTGCCGCGGGTCTTGATCTCGATTTCGCGGAAGCGGCCGTCGGCCACAAAATCGGCAGGGCGGTAGGCGACGGCGTATTGGCTGCGCAACTCTTCCTGGATCTCCTGCAGGGCATTGGCCACATCATCCAGCTTGAAGGGAAAGAAAGCGCGGCCCCCGCTGGCCTCGGCGATGCGCTCCAGCACCCTGTCCCAGGGGGTGCGCCCGGTGATGTTGGTGCTGATGGTGTAGATCACCACTTCGGCGCGCTGGCACATGGCAATGGCCTCTTCGCGCGTGACGCGGCTCTGGTTGTCTTCCCCGTCGGAGAGCAGGATGATGGCGCGCCGCACCGCAAAGCGTTCGTCCAGGTTCATCAGCTTGTCGCGGCAGGAGTAGTACATGGCGTCGTACATGGCCGTGCCGCCGCCTGGCCGCAGCATGCGCACCCCGCGCGAAAGCTTCTCTGTGTTGTCGGTGAAGTCCTGCGTTACTTCGCGCTCGCTGTCGAAGCCCAGCACGAAGGCCAGGTCCTTCTTGTAACGCACAGTCTGGTTCAGGAACTCGACCGCCGCTTCCTGCTCAAAGCGAAAGCGGTCGCGGATGGAGGCGCTCGCGTCCACCAGCAACCCCACGCGCAGCGGCAGATCGGTTTCGGCGCGGAAGTTCACCACCGATTGCACCGGTTTCCTGTCGTCCAGCACGGTAAAGTTTTCTGCCTTCAGGTTCTTCACGAAGCGCCCGCGCTTGTCCATGACTGTGAAAACCACGTTTACCTCGTCCACGCGCTTGATGATGGTGGTAACGGAGGTATCCCGGGCTGACTCCGCATCGCTGGCAGCGGGCTGGGCCCCCGGCGTTGCAGGCTCCGCGGAGGATTCGGCGGCTTCTTCGGCATCCGGCTCAATGGAGCCGTCCGCCTGGGTGTTTGTGGTGGCGGGCGCCGCGGCTGGGGCTGCTTCTTCCTTCGACGGGGCTGGGGGCGGGGCGGGCGGCGCCTGCGGCTTCATGCGGGTGGCCGACGGCGCGGAAGGCAGGTCAGCTTCCGGCGTGTTCTGTCCCACGGCCGGCGCCATCCACACCGCGAACACAAGAATGAATCCCACACCCTTCATGGCTGTTTTCATTATATCCAGTTGCGGCTAGCTGCGCAGGTTGAGCAGCGCGAGAAATTGCATGAGATCGTCCGGCAGCGGACGCGAAAAGGCCAGCGCCTTGCCGGTGCGCGGATGCTGGAATTCAATCGCGGCGGCGTGCAGAAAGTTCCGCTCCAGGGTGGGCAGAGTATCTTTCCCCTTGTCGACCGGAAGCTGCCGGGGCGCGCCGTAGAGCGTATCGCCCACCACCGGGTGGCCGAGCGAGGCCAGATGCACGCGGATCTGGTGTGTGCGGCCGGTCGCAATTTCCACCTCTAGGCGCGTGAACCGGCCCCACGGCGATTGCAGGCGCTCGGCGACGCGATAGCGCGTGAAGGCATCGCGGCCGCCGTGCCGCCGCGTAGTCATGCGCGTGCGCCGCTGGCGGTCGCGGTCGATGGAAGTGGTCACCGTTCCTTCGTCCTTCTTGACCCAGCCATGCACCAGAGCAAGGTATTTCTTCTTCACCTGGCGGCCAGCGAACTGCTCCGCCAGAGCGCGATGCGCGGCGTCGTCCTTGGCCACCACGATCAAGCCGCTGGTGTTCTTGTCCAGGCGATGCACAATGCCGGGGCGAACCGGGCCGCCAACCGCGGAGAGGGACGCAAAGCGGTGCAGCAGCGCGTTGACCAGCGTTCCCTGGCGCCGGCCCGCACCCGCATGCACCAGCATGCCTGCGGGCTTGTGGATGACGGCCAGCGCGTCATCTTCATAGACGACATCCAGTGGAAGGTCTTCGGCAACGGCGTTGAGCGGCGGCCGCTCCGCCGGGCCAAGGACCGTCACCTCTTCGCCGCCGCGCAGCCGCAAAGAGGCCTTGGCCTGCTTCCCGTCCACCAGCACCTTCCCCTGCGCGATCAGCTCCTGCACGCGCGCGCGGCTCACTGCGGAGAGTTGTCCTGTGAGAAACACGTCGAGGCGCCGGCCGGCGCTTTCCTCCGGCACGGTAATGCGGTCTGAAAGTTTGGGTGCGGACATGGGGAGAACAGCTTACCGTGGACGCGCTCAGCGCGCAGCATCGGTGGCGGCAGCGCGGGCTTCGCCGCGCCGCAGCCACAACAGGCCGCCCGTAATCACCATCCCGATGGAAATCAGCTGCGTGCCGCTCATGGCGCCGCCGAACACCACGCCGCGCCCGGGATCATCGCGCAGGAACTCCAGGAAATAGCGCCCCAAGCCGTAAAGGAACAGATAGGCGCCCATGATCTGGCCGTCGAAGCTGCGCCGCTTGAAGAGCCACATCAGGATGAGAAAATTTCCCAGCTCCAGCAGCGACTCGTAAATCTGCGTAGGATGCAGCGGAATGCCCAGGGGCGTTCCCACCAAATTGTGCGCCAGGTTGCTGGTAAACGTGGCGCCCCAGGGCAGGTCGGTGGGACGCCCGTAGCAGCACCCGGCGGCGAAGCATCCCAGCCGTCCCAGCGCGTGCCCCGCCGCCACCCCCGGCGCGAAGATATCGGCCGTCTTCAGCCACGGCAACCGGTGCCGCCGGAGATACCACACCGAAACCGCCAGCGCCGCCAGCAGGCCGCCATAAAAGATGCCGCCGGCCTGCAGCGTGGCCACGCTAAAAATCTCCCTGGGATGGCGCGAAAAGTACGACCACTCCGTAGCCACGAACAGGAGCTTGGCGCCGAATATGGCGGAAAAAATTACCAGGATGCCCAGGTCCCAGGCCTTTTCCGGATCCATGCCCTCGCGGCGCGCCAGGAGTACGTTGATGGTCAGGCCCAGAATCAGCCCCAGCGCCGCCATCACGCCATAAGTGGGAAGGCCGAAGGAACCGAACTCAAGTAGACGGGGAAGCATCGGAGCTCTTCACGCCCCACCGAAAGAGCGCAACATTCTTAGTCTAGCAGTTTGGCGATGTGGGATGCCCGAGGTGAGAGGATGCGCGAAAAATTGCCAGACAAAGAAAAGCCGACCCGCTGGGCCGTGAGGATCGCCGATTTATGAACCCGTCGTTAGACGGTGGGTGCCCGCCGCGACCCTTTAGGCATTTCCGCATGACGGAACATTGCTCACCAGGTCGATGTTCGAGTCGAGCTCCCGTTCATTGAGTGTTGGTTCAATAAATCGGTTTCGCCTACACTAACTTTGCAGGCCAGCTTTCGAGAGTCATGCTAGGAGAAAGTGCGGGAAAAAGGCAAGTGTAACCTCCACGAAAGTTGGCCATCCAGTTGCAACAAGCCCGGATCGCCCCGTGGCGCGCTACAATGAGCGCGGCCCATGCGGGAGAAAAACAAGCGAACGACCACCGGACGTCCACAGGCCCTGGCCGTGGTCATAGCCGTCTTTCTTTTCCCTGTCCCGGCTTTCGCTTACACCGATCCCGGCTCGGGCATGCTCATCTGGCAGGCGCTGATGGCGGCCTTCGTGGGTGCGGGGTTCTACTTTCGCAAGTTCCTCTTCCGATTTTTTCCCGCCCGCAAATCCGACAAGGATGAAAAGTAGAGGACCCGGGGCATGAGCCAGGCGGAGCCCCAGGCAGCTTCCTTTCGCGATCCCGCAGGACGGCTCTTCCACGCCGGCGACCGCGTGCTGCGTGTGGTGCTGCCCGGCGCGCGCTCCGACCTGCTGGCGTTCCTCGGCTCGAGCGCCGCGCAGCGCATGATCGCCGCCGGCCGCCTGGTGCGCACCGTGGCGCTCGACGACTCCCAGCAGGCCGCCCTGGCCCAGGACCCGGCCTTGCGGGAAATGATGGACGCGGCGCCTGGAGCGGCGCTGGTGGAGCACGAGCGCATCGCCTTTCCCTCCTACCCTTACGAGTGGTCGCCGGAAATGCTGCACGCCGCTGCCGTGCTGACTCTGGATTTGGCGGAGGAGCTTCTGCAGGACGGCTGGGGCCTCAAGGACGCCACGCCGTTCAACATTCTCTTCCGCGGCCCCGAGCCCGTCTTTGTGGACGTGCTTTCCATCGAGCGGCGCCAGCCCGCCGACCCCACCTGGCTGCCGTATGCGCAATTTGCCCGCACCTTCCTCCTGCCGCTGCTCGCCGCCCAACGCTTTGGCCTGATGCTCGGCCAGGTTTTTCTCCACGACCGCGACGGGCTGGAAGCCGAAGAGGTTTACCGCATGTGCGGACCGCTCGAGCGCCTGCTGCCGCCCGTGTTCTCGCTGGTCTCCATGCCCACGTGGCTCGCTCGGCGCGCCGATCCTGACGATACCGCGCTCTACCGCAGGAAACTTCTGCCCGACGCGGAGAAAGCGCGCTACATTCTGCGCGCGTTGTTCCGCAGGCTGCGGCGGCAGCTCATGCGCCTCGAGCCCGCCGCGGGGCGCGCTTCGGTTTGGTCCGACTATCTCTCTACCCACAGCTACTCCGGCGAAAACTTTGCCGCCAAGCAAACCTTTGTCGAGGAGGCGCTGCGCGAATTCCCTCCCGCGCACGTGCTCGATGCCGGATGCAACACGGGCACCTTCAGCCGGCTGGCGGCGGAGAGCGGCGCGCACGTCGTGGCCATTGACTACGACCCGGTGGTGGTCGGTGAAGTCTGGCGCATGGCGCGTGCCGGGAGCCTCAACATCCTTCCTCTGACGGTGAACCTGGCGCGCCCTTCTCCGGCAACCGGCTGGCGCAACTTCGAGTCGCCCGCATTTCTCTCCCGCGCGCGCGGCGCTTTTGACGCGGTGCTCATGCTGGCCCTCGTCCACCACCTGCTGGTCACCGAGCGCGTGCCGCTGGATGAGATTGTGGACCTTGCCGCCGAGCTCACTCGTGATCTGTTGCTCGTCGAGTTCGTCGCTCCCGAAGATCCCATGTTCGTGCGCCTGCTGCGCGGCCGCGAGGATCTGCACCGCGACTTCCATCAAGCGCGCTTCGAGCAGGCCTTCCGCCGCCGCTTTGAAGTCCTGCGCAGCGCGCAAGAACCCGGATCCACGCGCGCCCTCTACCTGATGCGCCGGCGCGCCTCCGCCTAGCGGCGCGCGCTCGCGCGGGAACGCATGTCTCTAGGATGTTCAAAAGAAAAGGTGCGCGCCGCTCGCTGGGGAGCGGCGCCGCAGAAGGCCGCGCTCAGCCGGCGCGGCGGGTATCTTCCAGCGCCTGGTCCAGTTCTCCGGCCAGTTCGTGGGCGCGCTGGTTGTATTCCTCGGCCACGGCGTCGTACTTGCGCTTCAGCACGTGGTATTCGTCGGCGATGTTCAACGCCGCCAGCACCGCCAGCCGCAGCGAGTCCGCCGTGGAAGTTTGCTGCGCCACGCTGCGCATCTTCGTATCCACAAACTGCGCCAGGTGCTCGATGTATTTGGGATCGAATCCGCGCAGGTTGTAGCCCTGATCGTAGATTTCCACCCGCACACTATTGCCATTAGGGTTGGCCACCGCTTCTCCCTCCGTCCGTGCCACTTCTTGTCTTGATTATCTCGCGGTTTCGCCGGACGTCAAGGAGTCAATTACCTTGAGCATCTTTTCAATCCGGGTTCGGACTTCCTCGCGCTCCCGGCGCAGGGCCACCACGTCGGCGCGCAGGGACTCCAGCTCGTCGTGGCGGCCGGCCATCTGCTGGCGCAGCCGCGTGGTTTCCCGCTCGGCCGCGGTGCGCGCCTCGCGCGCTGCTCTTAACTGCTCGATGGTGCGGTGGATCTTGTCTTCCAGCGCGTGAAAATCGTCGGCGGCTACTTCCACCATCGGATCTTGCGCTGTCTTGGCAGACATGTTGGCGAATCTTCCCACGCGGAGTTTCCGTTCGCGCTCCCCGAGTATACCGCAGAAGCAAAGGCGGCGCTGCGGCGCCGTTTCTTCATTGCGAGGTGGCCGCCGGCATCTGGTCCCACACTTTCCAGAACGCTTCCATTTCCGCCGGCTTGCCCAGCGAAATGCGCGCGTGGGTTTCCATCTGCGGAAACGGCCGCCCCACCAGGATGTTGTGGCTTTGGAAGTGCCGGATCACGTTCCTCACCGGCCGGCGCGTGTCCAGCATCACAAAGTTGGCGTGCGAGGGAACCGTGGCCAGCTGGCGTTTTTCCGCCTGGCGCACAAACTCGGCGCGGTCCCGGCCGATGCGCGCTGCCAGGGCCTCCATTCCGGCGCGATCGTCGAGCGCCGCCACGCCGCAGCCGGAAACCACGCCGTTGGCGCCGTTCCATAGCTTGTGCCGCTTCAGTTGTTCGATTGCCGGCTCCTGGGCCACGGCATACCCCAGGCGCAGCCCCGCCAGTCCGTAGACTTTGGAAAACGTGCGCGCCACGATCACGCGCGCATCGTCCACCGGCTGGTCGAGAAACGAAACATACTCCGGTGCGCCGGTGGCGAAATGATGATAGGCCTCGTCGATCAGCACGTGGACACCGGCCGGCAGCTTAGCGAGGAAAGCTTCAATGTCCTGGCGCGGCGTCAGGCTGGCCGTGGGGTTGTTGGGGTTGCAGATGTACACCAGCCCCGCCGGCGGCCCGCCGGCAGCCCGCACCCGCGCCAGCATGGCATCCAGGTCGTGCGCGTAGTCGGCGCGCAGCGGCACAGTTTCCACTGTTCCACCGTAAGTTTTGGAGGTAAACCCCAGAGCCTCAAACGTGGGCGCAGCGGTAACCAGGCGTTGCCCCTGCGCGGCATAGGCCAATGCCGCCATGCGCAGGATCTCGCCCGAGCCGCACCCTGCGAGCACCTGCTCGGGCTTCACTTTGTGCTCCGCCGCGGCGCGCTCCACAAAATGTTCTTCCGAGGAATCGGGGTAGCGGTTGGCCAGTCCCAGCGCCCCGCGCATCGCCTCCACAACCTTCGGCGCCGGCCCGTAGGCGTTTTCATTGCTGTTGAGGATGATGGGACCGCCGCTCGCAGCCGCGCCGGCCTCGCCCGGCACCAAAGCGCGCGCGAAGGGTTCCGAGAAGGGAAGATTCAGAACTCCGGCCGCCGCTGCCCCTGCGCCCAGCGTCCCCAAAAAATTCCTGCGCGTCACCGCCATACTCACCCCCTCAACGGGAGGGATTGTACGGGCTGGTTCAGCGGTTTGCCAGTGCGAAGAAGAGCCTAGGCCCGCAGCGTGCCGCCCAGTTTGTTTAGAGCGGCGATGATGCGCGACGACCACTCCGCCACTTCCTCGTCGCGCAGGGTGCGTTCGCCAGACTGAAACAGCGCGCGCAGCAGAATGGAATACTGTCCCGAGGGCACGGCGCCGCCGCGAAAGATTTCCACCGCATCAAAGCGGCGCAGCTCGGCCAGCTTCAGCCCGGCCACCGTGGAGCGGATTTTTTCGAAGGTCACGTCTTCGCCGAAAAAGAACGAGAAATCGCGCTCCACGCCCGGGAAGCGCGGCACGGCGTCGTAGCGTGGGCGGCGCAGCGCATGTTTGTACAGGCGGTCGAGGAAAACCTCCGCCAGGAAAACGTCCTGCCTCATCTTGCGCGCCGCCGCTGCATCCGGGTGCAGCTGCCCAAAGCGCGCCACCGTGGCGCCATCCATCACCGCGCGTGCCGCGCGGCCCGGGTGGTAATGGCCCGCAGCGTGGGCGTCAAAGTAGAGCGCGCCGTGCTCGAAGGCTGCCAGCAGCGATTCCAGATCGCCCTTCAGGTCGTAGAACGTGTAGTCACGCGTTCCCGCATGAACGCCTGCAAGCAGCGCGCGGCCGGTTGCGCCCAGGCACAGGGCCGGGCGCTCCTCGGTGCCGCGGCCCACGGCCGTGAATACGTGCCCGGTCTCGAACAGCCGCACATCCGTCGTTCCCCGATTCAGGTTGTGCGCCAGCATGGCGAGCATTCCCGCGGCCAGCGCATTACGCATCACCGCCGCCTCTTCGCTCAGCGGATTCGCCAGCTCCACGGCGGGTTCGGTGGAAAACGCCGCCGCGTCCGCGTGAGAAATGAAGGTGGTGGAAATGGCGGCGTGATAGCCCAGCCCGCGCAGCACGGCGCGCACCTTGGCCTCCTTGGCTGCGTCCGGCAGTTCGACCACAGCGCCGCGAAACGCCGGCAGCGTTACCGGAAAGCGGTCGTAGCCGTAAATGCGCGCCACCTCTTCGATCAGATCAATCTCGCGCTCCACGTCCAGCCGCCACGTGGGCAGCGATACCTTCCAGGCCACGGGCTTGCCCCGCGCTGCCTTCTCGCGCTTCATGTCGAAGCCCAGCTTGCGCAGCATGCGCTCGATTTCCGCCGGTGCAATGTCCTCTCCCAGAATGCGGCGCACTTCCGTGTGCCGCAGCCGGACCGGGGCGCGCTTGGGCCGGCGCGCCACGGCGTCGATGGCGTCGCCTTCCAGTTCGCCGCCGCCCGTTTCGAGGATCAGTTGCGCCACGCGCCCGCAGGCCACCGCCGTGGCCGCCCAGTCCGCCCCGCGCTCGAAGCGATGCGAGGCGTCGCTGTGCAGCCCGTGGCGGCGCGCCATCTTGCGCGTGGTCAGCGGATCGAACCACGCCGATTCGATCAGCACGTTCTTCGTCTTCTCCGTGATCATGGTGTCGGAGCCGCCCATCACTCCGGCCAACGCCACCGGCCGCTTGCCGTCCGCGATCACCAGGTCTTCGCTCGTCAGCTTGCGCTCCACGCCGTCCAGGGTCTGCAGCGTCTCTCCCGCGCGCGCCCGGCGCACCACGATCTTGCCGCCCTGCAACAGGTCCAGGTCGAAGGCGTGCGTGGGATGGCCCATCTCGATCAGGTTGTAGTTGGTGGCGTCGGCGGCGTTGTTGATGGGCCGTGCGTCCATGGATTCCAGCCGCCGGCGCATGTTTTCCGGCGAGGGCCGGATCGCCGTGCCGCGCACCAGGCGCGCCGTGTAGCGCGCGCACAGCTCGGGCTCTTCAATCTCGATGGCGAATTTTGCCTTGCCTTTGGCGCGGGGCAGCTTGGGCTCGACCGGCTTCAGCTCCAGGTCGTAGAGCGCCGCGCACTCCCGCGCCACGCCGTAGTGGTTCATGGCGTCCACGCGGTTGGTGGTGATCTCCATTTCGAAAATGGTTTCCGCGCCCGTGCCGCTCGCCGACTCCACCGAGATTCCGGCCATGGTGAGGTCGCCGGCCAGCTTGCGGTCGTCCGCCTTCAGGTTGACGAATTGCCGCAGCCATGTGGGAGAAATCTTCATGCCGTCACGTAAACTGCTCCAGGAAGCGCACGTCGCCCTGGAAGAAAAGCTGTATGTCGTCCACGCCGTACTTCAGAATGGCCACGCGCTCCACGCCCAGCCCCCAGGCAAATCCCGAGACCTTTTCCGCGTCGTAGTCCACAAAGCCGTACACCGCCGGGTCCACCATGCCGCAGCCCAGCAGTTCGATCCAGCCGCTCTGCTTGCAGATGCGGCAGCCCTTGCCGCCGCAGAAGATGCAACTGATGGCCACGTCCGCGCTGGGCTCGGTGAAGGGGAAAAACGAAGGATGAAAGCGCGTCTTGACGCTGGCGCCGAAGATGGCCTTCACAAAGTAGTCGAGCGTCCCTTTCAGGTCGCAGAACGTAAGGCCTTCGTCCACCGCCAGCCCCTCGATCTGGTGAAAGACGGGAGAGTGCGTGGCATCCGACGCGTCGTGCCGGTGCACCTTGCCCGGCGCAATCACGCGCACCGGCGGCTTCTGCTTTTCCATGGCGCGGATCTGCACCGGAGAGGTGTGCGTGCGCAACAGCAGTCGCTCGCGCAAAGGCTTTTGTTCCTGCCCGGCGATGAACAGCGTGTCCTGCGTGTCGCGCGCCGGATGATTGGGCGGAAAGTTCAGCGCCTCGAAGTTGTAGTAATCGGTCTCAATCTCCGGGCCCTCGGCCACGGAGTACCCCATGGACTGGAACACCGCCACCATCTCATCCATCACGCGCAGGATGGGGTGCTCGGCGCCCATGGGCCTTGGGATGCCGGGCAGCGTGACATCGATCCGTTCACTTCGGAGTTCCAGCTCAAGGTAATCCTTCATGAGGGAGTCGAAGTCGGCAGAGTCCTCGGGTCGCAGTTTGATTTCTCCGCGAACTTCCTGGACAGGCATCTTGTGAAACAGTGTGCTCTTCCAAGCACTTTCTACTCGCTGGCGCGTGTATTTCTTGACCTCGTTCACCCGCAGTCCGGTTTCGCGCTTGGCAGCGGCAGGCGCAGCTTTCAGCCAAACCTCGTTCACCTGCGTCAGGATGCCGCTCTTGCGCGCCATCCAGCGGTCGCGGAACGCCTTCCACTCGGCGTCGCTCGTCACCGCCGTGGCCTCGACTTCCAGCGCCGAGAGCAACTCCTTCGCCGCGCGGTCCAGCGCCGCCTGCGAATAGTCCGCGAGTTTGGGCACCTGGTACATGAATTGTTCACCCGCCGCTCGGCGGTATCGGTTGGTCAGATCAACGGAGGGCCTAAGCCCTCAGGCCGCCGACCCCAGCGAGGCCTTGGCTGTCTCGGCCAGCGTCTTGAACGCTGCCGGGTCCTCGACCGCCAGGTCGGCCAGGATCTTGCGGTCCAGTTCGATGCCGCTCTTCTTCAGCCCATGAATGAACTGGCTGTAGCTCATCCCGTTCAGCTTGGCAGCGGCGCCGATGCGCACGATCCACAGCGAACGAAACTGCCGCTTCTTCAGTCGCCGCCCGGTATAGGCGAACTTCAACGCCCGGTCCACAGACTCTTTGGCCGAGCGGTAGAGCTTGGACTTGGTCAGGAAATATCCGCTGGCGCGATGCAGAATCTTCTTCCGCTTGGCGCGCCGCTTCGATCCACGTTTTACGCGGGGCATGTCGTCTCCTTTTTCTGTCTTCTGCTACGCGGCTGGAGGCAAAGGATGAGGTCGCCTCTTCACTCGCGGGTTTCGCGGCGGCGCTCGGAGCGCTGCCGCGCGGCCGTCTCCGGCCGTCGCTCGCCGATTCCTAGTAGGGAATCATGCGCTTGATGCGTTTCTCGTCGGCGGGCGAGACCAGGGTCCCGATGTCCAGTTGCCGTTTCCGCTTCCTCGGCTTCGAGGTCAGGATATGCCGCATGAATGCCTTCCCCCGCTTCACGCGACCCTTGGCGGTCTTCTTGAAGCGCTTGGACGCGCCGCTGTGTGTTTTCAGTTTGGGCATGTGCGTAATCCTGCTTGTTGCGTTTCCCGCTGGCCTAGGTTTTCTTCGGCGCCAAAATCAAATGCAGCGTGTTGCCTTCCATGCGCGGCCGGAACTCCACTATGCCTTTGTCGCCGATGTCCCCCACCAGCCGGTCCAGAATCTGCCGGCCCAGGTTGGTGTGCGTCATCTCCCGTCCGCGGAAGAAGATGGTGGCTTTTACCTTGTCGCCTTCGTCCAGGAACCGCAGCACGTGGTTCTTCTTGAACTCGTAATCGTGGTCGTCCACGTTGATGCGGAACTTCACTTCCTTGACCGTGATCACCTTCTGGTGTTTCTTGGCCGCGCGTTCCTTTTTGCCCAGCTCGTACAGATACTTCCCGTAGTCCATGATGCGGCACACGGGAGGCTGGGCTGTGGGGGAAATCTCCACCAGGTCAAGATTTTTCGCCCGGGCGGCCTTGAGCGCCTCGAACGGCGGTAAGACACCGAGTTGCTGGCCGTCCTCGTCGATTACGCGCAGTTCGCGCGCGCGGATGCGCTCATTGGTGCGGATAAACCGTTTCGCGATTGTCCCCTCCGAACAATTCTTGGGCGAATAGAAGCCAAAATTATAGCATGGAGCCCATCCCGCCGCGGGCACGCTGCGCTCAGGTCACGCGCCCCACCAGGCCCTCGCCGGAGACGTCCTCCACCCGCGCGCGTACCCAGCGATTGGCCTCGTGCCGGCCCTCGATAAGCAGCTTGAGATAGTTGTCCGTCAGCGCCTCGGTGGCGTCGCCGTGCTGCGCGCCCAGCGTAATCGCCTCCAGTTCCCGCCCCACCAGCGCCCGCCGAAACGCCAGATTTTTCTCCGCCGCCAGCTCGCGCAGGATGCGGTTGCGCTCCCGTGCCGCACGCACCGGCACCTGATCCGGCATCGCGGCAGAGGGTGTCCCCGGACGGGAAGAGTACGTGAACACGTGCAGGTAGGTGAACGGCAGGGAAGCGATAAACGCCCGGCTTTCCTCGAACAGTTCGTCGCTCTCCCCGGGAAAGCCCACCATGACGTCTGCTCCGATGGCGGCCCACGGCATGGCCGCGCGAATCTTGTGCAGGCGCTGGGCGTAGTGCCACGGCCGGTACTTGCGGTGCATGCGGCGCAGCACGCGGTCGCTGCCTGACTGCAACGGCGCGTGCGCGTGCTGGGCGATGCGCGGCGAGCCGGCCAGCAGCGCAATCAGCTCGTCCGTCCAGTCCATGGGCTCCACCGAACTCAGCCTGAGCCGCTGCAAATCCGTTTCTTCCACGATGGCCCGCACCAGTTCCGCAAAGCGCCGCCGTGGCCTCAGCTCCCGGCCCCAGCGTCCCAGGTTGATGCCGGAAAGCACCAATTCGCGGTAGCCCGCCTGCACCAACGTCCGCACCTCGGCCAGCGCTTCCGCGAGCGGCAACGAGCGGCTGGCTCCGCGTACCGCAGGAATAATGCAGAACGAGCAGCGATTGTTGCAGCCGTCCTGCACCTTGAGGTTGGGGCGCGTTTTCTCAGAGCGGATGGGAGCGTCAAAAACCGGCGCCGCCAGAAGCTCGGTGTGCGCAAAGATATCGCCCACTGCGATGTGGGGCGCCGCCGCCAGGCCCTCGAGCGGCACAAAATCGCGCCGCTCCCGGCCCACGATCTCCGCCACCTGGTGCTTGTGCGAGTTGCCCACCACCCAGCGCACGCCGGGCAGCGCAGCCAGCTCCTGGGGCGCGCGCTGCGCGTAGCAGCCTGTAACCAGGATGCGGCATGCCGGGTTTTCCCGATGGATGCGCCGGATGGCGGCGCGCACGTCGCGATCCGCCGCCGCCGTCACCGTGCAGGAGTTCAGCACCACGACCGCAGCGTCGCGGCTGGCCTCGGCGGCGGCAAAGCCCTCAGCCAGCAGCCGGCGCTCCAAGGCGGCGCCATCGGCCTGCGTGGCCCGGCAGCCGAAATTCTCCACAAAAAAGGTGGACACCCGCTGTATTATAGCAACGGAATTTTCGCCCCGGCCGTGCGTGCCAGGTATTCCACTTGGCGCAGGGCCGCGAGACTGAGGTGGTTTTCAAATGAAGCGCCGCATCCTGCTGGTCGATGACGACGTCGCCGTCCTGCTCACTTTGCGAAAAGTGCTGGAGATGTACGGCTTCGAGGTGGAGACCGCGGAAACCACCGCTGCCGCCCGGCAGATGCTCGAAGCTGCGTCCTGGCACATGGTCATCACCGGCAAGGCGATGGAGGAAACTCCCGCAGGACGCGAATTCATTGCCAGCGCCCGCCAGCAGCCCTACGACCCGGCCGTGGCCGTGCTCTGCGAATCCCCACGCCCGCGCCAAAACGGGGCGTCTGCCTCTTTGCTGGTGATGCCGGTCAACGCCGAGGAGCTGGTGCGCCAGCTTGAAGCCCGCCTGATCGCCCACGAAGACGAGCGCCAGGCCGCACGCAAGGCGCCCGCCCGCACGCCCGCGCCCTCCGGGCGCACCCGTCTCGCTCGCTAGCCCCTCCGCTTCTTCTTGTTACCCCGCCACCGGTGCCCCGGTGGCCCGCCGTTGCTGGAAGCACTCCCGGCAGAACACCGGTCGTCCCTGGGTCGGCCTGAAGGGAACGGTGGTTTCCTGGCCGCACTGCGAGCAGATGGCGCGCGTTTCCACCTTCTGGTAGCCGCTCCCTCCGCCCGCGCCCACCAGCGTGTTGCGCTTGGACTTGCAAGGTTTGCAGCGCTTGGGTTCGTTCTTGAACTGCTTATCGTGGTAGAAGAGCTGCTCGCCGGCCGTGAAAACGAACTCGGCGCCGCAGTCCATGCACTTCAGCATCTTGTCGTGAAACTCCATGGAGAGATCTCCCTTACCGCTGTTTGATCTCCCTGCGCCAGCGCCCTCTTGCGGTTCGGCCCGTGTCCGTTCTACGCCCCGGGACTCGTTCTCCAACCAACGCCTGGTACTTGCTTCCGCCTGGGATATCGCAGGGGCCCTCTGGCTCCCCACTTCGGTTCGGCCCGCCCCGGCGCCTGCCAGTGGGCGCCTGGGTACTGCTTGCTGCACTGCACACTCGTCGCGCGCCCCAGCCCCTGGCCGGCCGCGAAATCGCGCCGCAAAAAGCTGCGGGCCGTCACCTTCGCGTGACGGCCCGGTTACGTTAATCTTGTTCCTTGCGCGCCTTCTTGCGGTTCCGCTTGCGCGCCAGAGCTTCCTTCAAGCGCTTCTTCTCACCCGGCTTGAGAAAGTAGGAGTGACGCTTGACCTCCTTGATGATGTCCTCTTGCTGGACTTTGCGCTTGAAGCG
>CAYRII010000019.1:0-19484 GCA_964424245.1 uncultured Terriglobales bacterium
GGGTGAACTGGTGGAGTCGTTCAACCGCATGGCGGCGGAGCTGGAGTCCACGCGGCAGCAGATTGAATCGTCGCGCAGCGAGCTGGCCGGCGCCAACGTGGCGCTGGAGGAACGGCGGCGGCAGATGGAAACGCTGCTGGAGAGCATTCCGACAGGCGTGCTTTCGCTGGATGCGGAAGGCCGCGTGACGCGTACCAACCAGGCGTTTGCGCGGATTTTTGGAGACGACGGCACCAAGGTGAGAAGCGCGGCGCGAGGGCGCAGCCTGCGGGAGCTGTTCAGCGGCGAGGAGGCTGCGGACCTGGAACACCTGCTGCGGCGCGCCGACCGCATGGGCACGGCCACGGCGCAGATGGAAATCACCGGGCCGCGCGCGCGGTTGATGGTGGCGGTGACGGCGGCGTCGCTGGATCTCTCGACCGTTTCTCCCGACGCGGCAGGAAACGGCGCGCAGCGGCTGGGGCACGTGCTGGTTTTCGAAGACCTTTCCGACCTGCTGCGCGCGCAGAAGCAGGCGGCGTGGCGCGAGGTGGCGCGGCGCGTGGCGCATGAGATCAAAAACCCGCTCACCCCTATCGCACTTTCCGCCGAGCGCATCCGCCGGCACCTGGAGCGTGGCGCGACGGCAGACGCGGAATCCCTGGGCGTGATCGACAGTTGCGCGGAAACCATCGCCGGGGCGGTGGAAACGGTGCGCACGCTGGTGGACGAGTTTTCCACGCTGGCGCGTTTTCCGGCGTCGCAGCCCCAGCCGTCGAACATCAACTCCATCGTGGAGAGCGCGCTGGCGCTGTTTAACGGGCGGCTGGACAACATCCGCGTGCAGACCTTCCTGGCACCGGAGCTGCCGCCGGTGATGGCGGATCCGGAGGCCATCAAGCGCGCCATTGCCAACCTGGTGGACAACGCCGCCGAAGCCATGCAGGGGGCGCTGGTGCGTGAGGTGCACATCTCCACGGCCCTGGTGGGCAGGCGCGACGCGGTGGAAATTGTGGTGGCCGACACCGGCCACGGGGTGACCCGCGAGCTGAAGGAAAAACTCTTCCTGCCCTACTTTTCCACCAAGAAGCGGGGCACGGGACTGGGCCTGGCGATTGTGAGCCGCATCGTGGAGGACCACCACGGCTCGATCCGGGTGGAGGAAAACTCGCCGCTGGGCGCGCGCTTCATCGTGGAGCTGCCGGTGGCATCGTAAACTGAAGGCCTGGCCCATCCATCCATGCACAACATCCTCATCGTGGACGACGAATCCGGCATCCGGAAATCGCTGAAAGGCGTGCTGGAAGACGAAGGCTATAAGGCCTGGGCGGTGGAGAGCGGCGAAGCGTGCCTGGAAGCGGTGAAGAAGCGCGCGTATGACGTGGTGCTGCTGGACATCTGGCTGCCGGGAATCGATGGCCTGGAGACGCTGGAGAAACTGCGCGAGTCGGACGAGTCGCCGGAGGTGATCATGATCTCCGGGCACGGGACCATCGAAACGGCGGTGCGCGCCACCAAGCTGGGCGCCTTCGACTTTCTGGAAAAACCACTGTCGCTGGAAAAGACGCTGATTCTGGTGAAGAACGCCGTGGAGGCGCGGCGGCTGCGCAGCGAGAACCGGGAGCTCAAGAAACAGCAGCAATCGAAAAGCGTGATTGTGGGCGAAAGCGTGCCCATGAAGGCGCTGCGGCAGCAGATTGCGGTGATGGCGCCGACCAACGGGCGCGTGCTGATTTACGGCGAATCGGGCACGGGCAAGGAGCTGGTGGCGCTGGCCATCCACGCGCAAAGCCCCCGCAAAGACGACCTGTTCGTGGAAGTGAACTGCGCCGCCATTCCCGAAGACCTGATCGAGAGCGAGCTGTTCGGGCATCGCAAGGGATCGTTTGCCGGTGCCAAAGACGACAAGGAAGGCAAGTTCCGCAAAGCCGACGGCGGGACGCTGTTTCTGGACGAAGTGGGCGACATGAGCCTGAAGACGCAGTCCAAGGTGCTGCGCACGCTGGACGAGCAGCGCTTTACGCCGGTGGGCGGCGAGGAGGCTGTGACCGTGGACGCGCGCGTGATTGCGGCCACCAACAAGGACCTGGAAGAAGAGATCAGCAAGGGAAACTTCCGCGAAGACCTTTTTTACCGCCTGAACGTGATTCCCTTCCACGTGCCGCCGCTGCGGGAGCGCACGGAAGACATTCCGCAACTGGCGCGGCACTTTCTGCGCGAATTTTCCTCGCAGTACAGCCGGCGGTCGAAAGAGCTCAGCGACGACGCCATCGAAGTGCTGATGCGCTACGCCTGGCCGGGCAACGTGCGCGAGCTGCGCAACGTGGTGGAGCGCGTGGTGATCATGAACCCCACGGCGGCCAAACTCGACCGCAAGCACCTGCCGCCATTGGTCTATCGCGACGGCAGCCGCCGAAGCCTGGGGGGCGAGTACTCGTCGCTGCACGAGGCGCGTGCCGCCTACGAGCGCGACTTCATCCTGAAGAAGCTGGACGAAAGCCACGGCAACGTCAGCCGCGCCGCCGAGGCGCTTGGCTTGGAGCGCTCGCACCTCTACCGCAAGATGAAAGCCCTGGGAATTGCGGTGAAGGAATAGGGGGCAGGACGCAGGGGGCAGGAGGCAGGATAGGCGAACTCTTAGGGAGAGTCGGAGCGTGACCGAAACCTTTCGGAATCTAATCGCTTGGCAGAAGGCAAAGGCGCTTGCCAAGGACATCTATCTTGTGACCCGGAGCTTCCCGAAGGAAGAAATGTATGGACTCACGATTCAGATGCGCCGGGCAGCCGTTTCCATTCCGAGCAACATAGCCGAAGGCAAAGGCCGGAGTAGCCGAAAGGACTATTGCCATTTCCTGACTCAGGCGCGGGGATCCCTGTACGAGCTGGAAACGCAGGTTGAATTGGCCTTGGATCTTGGCTACGCTGACAGCAAAACCGCGAAACCGCTGCTCAGCCAATGTGACGAACTCGGGCGAATCTTGAATGGGCTCATCCGGTCGCTTCAGTGAGGCTTTCTGGTGTTCCTGCGTCCTGCTTCCTGCCACCTAGCTTCGGCGCCAGTCCAGTTCTTCGACGAAGTGGCGGGACTCGCGCCAGCCGGGCTGCACCTTGACGAAAAGCTCCAGAAAGACTTTCGTGGCGAAGATTTTTTCCAGCTCCAGGCGGGCGGCGGTGCCGATTTTCTTGAGCATGGCGCCGCCCTTGCCGATGAGGATTTTCTTCTGCCCGTCGCGCTCGCAGTAGACGACGGCGGCAATGCGGGTGAGGCGCGGCTTCTCCTCCCAATGCTCGACCATGACGGTGCTGGCGTAGGGCACCTCCTGTGCGGCGCAGAGCAGCACTTTTTCGCGAATGATCTCGGCGGCGAGGAAGCGCTCCGGCTGGTCGGTGAGCTGGTCTTTCGGAAAGTAGCGCGGGCCTTCGGGGAGGGCACGCAGAACTTTTTCGAGCAAGAGCGGCAGGCCGTCGCCTTTGAGGGCGGAGATGGGGATGATCTCCTGAAACCGGTGCAGGCGGCTGTACTCGGCGATGAGAGGCAGGCGGCGGGACTTTTCGATGCGGTCAATCTTGTTGAGCAGGAGAAAGACAGGGCCGCCGGCGCGCTGGACGGCGTTGAGCACGAACTGGTCGCCCGTGCCAAATTTCTGCGTGGCATCGACGATCAGAAGGATGAGGTCGCGGCTTTCGAGGGCATTGTAGACCTCCTGCATCATCTTGCGGTTGAGCGAGTTGTCCGGCTTGTGCACGCCGGGCGTGTCGATCAGGATGATTTGCGCGGCGGGGCGGCCTTTTTCCGCGCGCAGGTTCAGCATGCCCAGGATGCGGTTGCGCGTGGTTTGCGGCTTGGGCGTGACGATGGCCAGCTTCTGTCCCACGAGCGTGTTCAGCAGCGTGGACTTGCCGGCGTTGGGGCGGCCGATGATGGAGACGAAACCGGAGCGAAAGGACATGAGATGGTACGCGTTTCCAGTTTCAGGGTTCCGGCGGCAAGTTGCAAGCGAAGGCCGGAATCCCGGCCGGCCGGGCCGGGCTAGGCGGCGGGAATGGCAGTGATGCGCAGGCGCGCCACGTGCCGGCGGGAGGACTCGAGGATTTCAAAGCGCAGGCCGCTGTCTTCGACGACCTCGCCGGGGGCGGGAATGCGTCCCAGCACCTCGCTGACGAGGCCGGCGACGGTGGCGGCCTCGCGGCCCTCAGGGCGCACGCCGAAGAGCTCGGCGAGGCGATCCACATCCATGTTGCCGGGCACGAGGAAGGAGCGGTCGCTCTCGCGCACGATATCGGCCTTGGCCTCGTGCTCGTCGCGGATTTCGCCGACGATTTCTTCCACCAGGTCCTCGATGGTGACCACGCCGGCGACGGCGCCATACTCGTCGCTGACGATGGCCATGTGCATGTTCTCCTTCTGCAACTCGCGCAGAAGCTCGCTGACGCGTTTGGTTTCCGGCACGAAGGAGACGGGCTTCATCATGTGGCGCAGGGTCTGCGAGCGGGCTTCCGCGTCAGACACCTGCAGGACGTCGTGGGCGAAGACGATGCCCTGGATGCGGTCCAGCGAGACGTCGAAGACGGGGACGCGGGAGTAAGGCTTGGTGCGCAGCAGCTCGGTGAACTGCTCCACGGTGGTGTCCTGAGAGACGGCCACGATCTCCGGGCGCGGAGTCATGACTTCGTGCACGGTCTTATCGCCGAACTCGACGACGGACTGGATGAGCTTGCGGTCGTCTTCTTCGAGGATGCCCTCTTCCTGGCCGGCTTCAATCAGGGCATCCACGGCCTCGGAAGGAGTCTCCGGCTCGACGGTGATGTTTTGTTCGGCCAGTGCCGCCACGGACATGGCGAAACCGAGGATGACGGTAACGGGCATGACCAGATAGATGAGGCCGCGCAGAACCGGGGCCAACGGGCGGAGCCAGACGCCGCGCGTGCGCGTGAACAGGATGAAGGGCACGAGCCGGTTGAAGAGCATGATGACCACGACCATCAGCACGGCGGCTTCGGCAATTTCGGCGGCGTCCCAGGCGCCATCCTGAAAGACGAAATAAGCCACCAGAAGCGCGAGCAAGGCAGTGGCGAACTGCGCCAGGAGAGACATGGAAAGCGCGGCGCGGTTGCGGTCGGAGCCCAAGCGGGGCTCGACCTGCTGCTCGAAGGCCTCGATGTTTTCCAGAAACTCGCGCGAGAGGAACTTGCCCATCTCGGCGTACACGCGCTCCACATAGGAGACCAGGGTGAGGACCGCCACCACGAAAACGCCGAGGATGACGAGCGCCGCGGTCATGACGCGTGTCCGGGAGCAGCGCTGCGGCCGGTGAGCGCCGAGGGCAGCCGCAGGGAGCGGCGCAGGCGCGCCTCGCGGCGAGCCATGCGGCCAGTATCGGTCTCGTGGTCGTAGCCCGCGAGGTGCAGCAGGCCGTGGAGCATCAGGACCTTGATTTCATCGGAGGTGGAGTGCCCCAAGCGGCGGGCATTGGCGGCGGCCATGGTGGCGGAGATGGCAATGTCTCCAGCGGCGCCGTTCATCACCGCGGGAAACGAGAGCACGTCGGTGGGCCGGTTCTGCAGGCGAAAACTGCGGTTGAGGCGGAGCATTTCCGCGTTGCCGGTAACCAGCACGTGCACCTCGCCGCGCAGGCGCACGGCCTTGCGCGCGCGCGCCAGAAAGCGCTCGAGCAGCTGCGGGTTCACGCCGGAAAGCTTTCTGCGCAGGATGACCAAATTGCTTGCCTTCCAAACCAGGGCGGGAGCGGCGGCCGAAGCTTCCGCCTCCCGCAGGTATTCTACCGGCGATCAGTCTTCGTGGCGATTATCGGCGGGCTTTTCGGCGGCCGGGGGAGCGCTGCCCGGCTCTGCAGGCTTGCCGTTCAGGGCAGGCGCCATTTGCTCGGCGACGCGGGCCTTGTGGCCGTCGTAGGCGCGGATGATGCGCTGCACCAGGTGGTGGCGCACCACGTCGCTTTCATCGAAGTAGACGAACGCCAGGCCCTCGACCTCACCCAGAATGTCGCGCGCTTCCAGCAGGCCGCTGCGGCGCACGCCGGGGAGGTCGATCTGCGTGATGTCGCCGGTGATGACGGCCTTGGAGTTGAAGCCCAGCCGGGTGACGAACATCTTCATCTGCTCCGAGGTGGTGTTCTGCGCCTCGTCGAGGATGACGTAGGAATCGTTGAGGGTGCGGCCGCGCATGAAGGCGATGGGCGCGATCTCGATGATGTTTTTCTCCAGATAGCGATCCACCTTGTCCGGATCCAGGAGGTCGTAGAGAGCATCATAGAGCGGACGGAGGTAGGGATCGATTTTTTCCTGCAGGGTGCCGGGGAGAAAGCCGAGGCGCTCGCCGGCCTCGACCGCAGGGCGCGCCAGGACGATGCGGTTCACCTGCTTGGCCACCAGCGCAGCCACGGCCATGGCCACCGCCAGGTAGGTCTTGCCGGTGCCGGCAGGGCCGATGCCGAAGACCATGTCGTTCTTCTCGATGGCCTCGATGTAACGGCGCTGGTTGATGCTCTTGGGCTGCACCACGCGCCGCCCGAAGGAGCGCTGGCGTCCGGACTCGGCCAGGCCGCGCAATGAGACCGCCGGGTCAGCCGTGACCACGCGCAGCATGGAATTCAAGTCGCCGTTGTTGAAGGTGAAGCCGGCGCGCTGCAGATGGCGATAGTCCTCAAGAATCTGCTCGGCGCGGGCCACATCGCGCGCCGCGCCCTGGATCTCAAGCGACTCGGCCTTGAGGTCAATGGAGACGTTCAGGCCGCTCTCCAGAAGGTGCAGGTTTTCGTCCCGCGTGCCGAACAGGGTTTCGATGTTGGGGCCGATCTCGATGTTCTTTTTCATGGAGCGTCGGGAAAAGTCCTCCGAAAGGCGCCGCGCGGGCGGACGGCTGGGCCGAGCCTGGAGGCGCACAAGGAAATGGAGCGGGAACAAGAGCCGCGGGCTGGGGCGCTCGCCAGCGATGGAGCAACTTCCATTGGGGCTAGCCTACTCCGGTGTCGCGGGAGGAGTCAACGGCGGCATGCGGCGGGGACTCACGGGCGTCACCGAGACGCAGGGCCGTGAGTTGCACCGCCTAAAGGCGGGCGCTTGGGTGCACTTCCGGCTCAGGAGTATGCTAGGCGGCGTTCGGACCGGACTGACATACAGCCGCGTGTTCGGCTAGAGGGAGGATCTGAGCTATGAAACTGCGAAACGCAATCCCGGCAAGCGTTCTTTCCGTCACTCTTCTTTTTGTATTTGGATGCTCGCAAAAAACCGAGCAGGCAGAAAAGCCGGAGGTCAAAGCCCCGCCGGTCAAGGCCCGCTTTCGCGTGAAGACGGGCGGGAAGTGGGGCTACATCGACAGGCAAGGAAAACTCTCCATCCCCGCGCAGTTCGACGAGGCTTACCCGTTCCGCGAAGGCCTGGCACCCGTGAAGGTGGGCAAGCTGTGCGGTTTTGTGGACCCCGAGGGAAACATGTTGGTGCCGCCCCAGTTTGAAGCCTGCGGCAGTTTCGGCGAGGGATTGGCCTTCGTGTTCGTGAAGGAAAAACCGGAGACGGGGGGCAATGGGGCCTACGTGGACCGCAGCGGGAAGATCGTGATTCCTGCCCGTTTCCACGGTGGCGGACCCTTTATTGAAGGACTGGCGTACGTGCACCTGGAGGCAGAGACCATCACGGAAATGCGGCCGCTGTACGCCGGAAGCGGAAAAGTCGGTCCGGTGACGGAGCGTTCCGTCAAGCCTCCGAAGATCGGATACGTGGATAAGCAGGGCCGTCTGTTGCCCACGGATTCGCTGGAGGACGGCGAGGCGTTCAGCTCCGGCGTGGCGGCGGTCAAGTCTGGGAAGAAATGGGGATTTCTTGGCAAAACGGGCAAGATGGCGCTGGAGGCGCAGTTTGACGGGGCGGAGGGATTCCACGAAAAACTGGCGGCTGTGAAAAGCGGCAAGCAATGGGGCTACATTGATGCCGCGGGGCAATGGCTGCTGCCCGCCCAGTATGAGGAGGCAGGGAGATTCTCCGAAGGTCTGGCGGCGGTAAAAAAAGACGGCAGGTGGGGCTACATCGACCGCAAGGGCACGGTCGTGATTCCGGCCCAGTTCGAGGGCGCGTCAGCCTTTTCCGAAGGCATGGCTTCGGTCCGGGCGGGCAAGAAGTGGGGGTTCATCGATAAGTCCGGAAAGCAGGTGATTGAGCCCCAATTCGAAAAGTCCGCCGACTTCGATCAGGGCCTGGCGTTCGTGGTTGTCGGCGACAAGATCGGTTACGTCGACAAGGCGGGAGCGTACGTCTGGCCGTTGTCGAAGTAAGGCATCCTGAAACAAGCGCCCGGTTGCCGTTTACCGGCTGGTGGCGATGCGACTGGCCTGATAGTCACGCCCGAAGTTCCAGAGGAGATGGGTGACTGTCCCTGCCTCGTCGCGCACGAAGGTGACTTTGCCGCCATACACACGGTCCACAAACACAGTGTCCGACTGGGGAATCAGGTAGGACTGCACCTGGCCCATCTCCATCAAAAGAAACTCTCCTTTGCGCGTGATGACGACTTTCAGATTGGGCTGAAAGGAAAAGTCTTCGCCCAACTGATATTGGCCCACCAGCGCATCCACCACCTGCGGAGAGACGCTGGCGGGGGCGAGCAGCGCGGGGGCCGGGGGTTTCTCTCCGAAGGCGAACGCGGCGAGGTCTTCCGCCAGATTGGCGGTCAGGCTGGAATAGAGGTTGGACAACATGACGATGCAAACGTCGTCCGCGAGGAATCTCTCGAGTGATGAGCTGAAGCCCGGACTTCTGCCGGTGATACCCACCGAAGTGCGGCCCAAGCGATTCTTGCGCAAAGACCAGCCGTAGCCCACGCCGGCGTGCTCGGAAAATGACTTGCCCCGGCTGGCGGCGCCGAGAATACCGTCGCCGTAGAGCGCGCGGTCAAATTTGTACAGATCCTCCACCGTGGAGTAGAGGGAGCCGTTCCCGGTCTTGATGGACCAGTCGAGGTAAGGGCTGGCTTCGACGTCGGTCATGCCCACGGGAACGTAGCCGGAGGCGCGGCGCAGAAGGATCTGGCCGGCGAGCGGCTGGCCCGTATCGTTCATGCCCAGCGGGGTGAAAATGTTCCGGCGCAGGAATTCGCCGTACTCCATGCCCGACACCTTCTCAATCACGAAGGCCAGCAGGTTGTAGTTGGAGTTGCTGTAGCTGTACTTTTCGCCCGGCTGGAAGTCCAGAGGCTTGTCCTTGAACAGGGCCACGACCTGGGTGAGGGTGAGCGGCGAGCGGGCCTTCTCGTCGTACTCGGGAAACTGGTTCACGTTGGGGACGCCGGAGGTGTGGGACAGCAGATGGTCCAGCGTGATGAGATCTCCCTGGGGGTAGTCGGGAACGAACTTCGAGAGCGGGTCCTGAATACTCAGCTTGCCCTGCTGCTGCAGCATGAAGATGGCGGCGGCGGTGAAGGGTTTGGAGACCGAAGCAATCTGAAATCGGGTTTCGGGCGTGTTGGGGATGGCCCATTCGCGGTTGGCCATGCCGTAGCCCTTGCTGAATAGGACCTTTCCCTGGCGCGCAATCAGGATGGCGCCGCTGAAGTTCCCCGTCTCCACATAGGGCTTTACGTAAGCATCCACCTGAGCTTCGAGATTCGGTTCGCTCTGAGCGAAAGCGGGAAGCGCGAGCAAGCTCAGCAGCAAGACACACGTACCGGTCTGGAGTTTCATCTCATTTCACCCTGAAAGGTTTGGATGCACGGAGCGTTCATCACGGCTCCGCGATGGAGGCGGGCACGGCGCGCTCGCGGGCCCAGGTGCGCAGGCGGGCCAAATCCTCGGCGCGGGTGCGTGAGAGCGGCACGGTGTCCCGGAGGACGGTCAAAAGCGGCTCGGTGGTCATGGGTTTCTGCTCGCCGAACGAGGCGTACATGGCGGCCTGTACGACCGCTTCGATTTCGGCGCCGGAGAAGCCGCGGCTGGCGTCCACCAGCCGATCCGGAGCGCCTTCTTGGCCTGCAGCACATCCTCGATCACCGCCGCAGAGAGCTCGGAGCGCGAGACCAGCGCCTGGGCCACGGCCCGCTCGGCTTCCTCTTCGGTCAGGCCGGAGAGATTGGCGGCCATGGCGGCGAGACCGGTGGGATCCAGCGACCGTTTGATCTTCTGCCGCCGGGCCAGGCGTTCATAGGTAGATTCAATCACCTGCCGCAGCGCCGCGCGGTCGGGCATGGGAAGCGGCAGATGCTCCACCTGTTTTTCCAGCTCTTCGGGCACGCGCATAGGTGGGCCGGCGAGGACCAGGGCGCGCCGCGTACGGGCAAACTGCTGCGCCAGGTTGCGCAGCCGGCGCACCACGACGGCGTCGTCGAGGTGGCGGTGGAAATCCTTGAGCACGAAGACGGCCTCGATGGTCATGGTCTCGATGTGGGCCAGCACCTGCGCCGCCAGCGTGGTGTTCAGGATGGGGCCTGTGAAGTCGCCTGTCGGGGTGGAAGAGGAGGCCACGGAGCGCCTGAGGCCATCGGCAATGCTCCACTCAAAGAGCGGCAGGTCCAGATCCAAACAGGCGCGCCGCACCAGGGCCAGCGCCCGCGCCTCCTCGACGGTCTCGAGGAGGATGATGGGGGTATTCGAATTGACCAGGACCTTGAAGCGGTCGAGGCTGTCGGTCATGCAGCTTCCCTTCCAACCGCGGCAGAGGCGCGGGCGCAGTGTTTGACCACTTCCGCGGCGCTCCCGTACAATACTAGATTCAGCAGTCAGAAGAAATTCATTGAGGAGTTGTTGCGAACCCATGGCAAACCATTATTCGGCGGTGAAGCGCATGCGACAAACGGCCAGGCGCACGGCGCGCAACCGTGCCAATGCGTCGCGTTTCCGCACCGCGCTGAAGCACTTCCGCGAAGCCCTGGCCGCCGGCGACAAGAAGACGGCGCAATCCAGCTACCGCGAGACCGTTTCCGCCATTGACAAGGCCATCCAGAAGGGCACCATCCACCGCAACACCGCGGCGCGCTACAAGTCGCGCCTGGGCGCGCGGCTGAACGCGCTGCCCTAAGCGAAACTTTCCTTTTCCAAATTTCGGGTTTTCACCGACCGGCGGGCTCATTGCCCGCCAGTTGCATTTTCAGGCCGGAGTTTTCCATGCATCTTGGAGGCAGATTCCGAAGTGGCGCTGCAGTGCCGAACGATACTCCTCATCGCTCTCGAGCTGGCGTTCGGTGCGGCGGCCGTCTTCGGTCGAGATCAGGCGCAGGTCGGCGAGCGTGACGCGGCCGCGAGGAGTGGCGCGGGTAACGATGCGGCGCCGCGTAAAGTTGGATTCCGGAGACGTCTGCTGGAAGCGGCAGGCTTCCACAAAGTCTGTGAGCGAGCGCGGCGCAAGGATAAAGCGGAAGCGCGGCGCCCAGGGGCCGCCGGTTTCGCGCTGCTCCATGTGAAGGAATTCGCCCTGGCGCGTGATGCGGTAGGCGCGGCCGTCATCGAAGAGCAAAGGGCGCTGCTCGCCGGGTTCATCGAGCAGCAGAGGCTCGCGAAAGGCGTCGCCAAAGCCGACGTCGGCCAGCCAGTTAACTGTGGAGCCCGGACAGCGTACCTGGAGCGTCATGTGATCAAACGGGCCGCCGAACCCGCCCTCGTTGCGCGCCACCGAAGCGGAGAGCACCGTAACCTCAAAGCCAAAGGCACGCAGCATGACGGCGAAGAGCCCGTTCTGCTCGTAGCAGAAGCCGCCGCGGCGCTGGCGCACGAGCTTCTGGAAAAAGCGCTCCTCGTCGAGCAGGATTTCGCGTCCCAGGTGAATGTCGAGGTTCTCAAAGGGGATGGCTTGAAGGTGGGCGAGTTGCAGATCGCGCAAGCAGCCGGGCGTGGCAGCAGGCGTACCGGAGAAGGCGATGCGGTCGAGGTAGGCCGAGGTTTTCATGCAATTGGTAGCGGATAAGCGGCCGTCCGTTCAACTATTCAATATTTGCTCTTTTTGCCAAGTTATGCCGGGCGCAAAGTAGCTGGATATTCTCTGCAACCAACGAAGAGCCACCCTTCGAGTACGGAATGATGTGGTCGAAGTGCAAGTTGTCCTTGCATCCGCACTTGACGCATCGACCTTTATCACGTTTCCAGACTTCCAACTTTACGGAACTTGGAATTAGCCGACTGTGGTCTAAGTCCGCATTCTCCCATCGCGATTTCTCGCCAACGCTATCCAACAATTCCAGTTTGAACTTGAAAACTTTCCGAGCATTGCTCACTTCCGTCCAAGCGTCAACTAGCTTGAAGATTCCGTTGAATACCCAAATTCCCGGTTTCAGCTTCTCGTAAACCTTAACAAGTTCCGGTGGACGCTTGCGTTGTTTGAAATCCAACGCGGCTTGATGGAAGAACCCATTCTCCGTGGGTTTCCCACTCGGATAAGCTGAAGGCTGGTCAACGCTTTTGGGGTCTGAGCCCGCCTTTCTCCGTGCGATGTCGTGTCCTTCGTAAATCAGAATCCTGCCTTCGTTTTCGATTCGGTCAGCGTAAGGCGCTCCTCGGCGCAAACTCATCAATATGACGCTGACCTTGCCTCTTGCACGGAAATTCATCCCCCGCTGAAGGCTGGTTCCCTCCTCGAGACACATTTGTGGATGGGAGATTACATCTCCTTGTTCCATCACGTGACTACGCCCTCACTGAATAGGCTTTCATACCGGCAGTTCGTCCTGTTGCCAGGCGGGCTCGGCGGCGCGCGGCGGGGCGGCGAGTTCCAGAACGAGTTGTTCCAGCACCAGGCGCTTGCTGGGCGGGCTGGAGCGCAACAGAAGGTCGGCGCGGGCCACCAGGCGCAGGGCGCGGGTGAGTTCGCGGCGCGACTTGTAGCGGCGCGCCTGGCGGATGAGATCGTCGGCGGCAAAGGGGGGCACACGGAAACCCTGCCACAAAGCCTGCCAGATGGCGTGGGAGTCGCGCACGTTGCGCTCCAGCACGATGAGCATCTGGCGGAAGGTGCGGGCCAGCATGTAGAGGTGGCCGATGGCGGCCTCGTCGCCGTCTCCGGTGGCGAGCAGCGCGTCCAGCACTTGCAGGGCGCGGACGCGGTCGCGCGCGGAGATGGCGTCGGTGAGGTCGTAAAGCGAGCGCTGCTTGGCGGCGAGCACCATGGTTTCCACGTCGCCCAGCGTGATACGGCTCTTGCCGGAGACGTAGAGCAGAAGCTTTTCGAGCTCGGAAGCGATCATCATCATGTCCGCGCCCAGGGTGTCCACCAGTTCGCGGGCGGCATCGGCATCCATCTTGACGCCGCGGGCGGCGGCGGTTTCCGTAATCCAGCGCACGCCTTCGCCCTCGTCCACGCGGGCCAGCTCGACGATCCCGCAATACGCTCCCAAGGTGTCGCGGATGCGTTCGTAGCGGTCGCGGTCGGTGAGGCTGATACGGCGGGCGTCGGCGGGAATGCTGATGTGGTCGGCGAGAAACAGGATGACGGCATCCGGGTTGGGATTCTTGACGTAGGCTGCGATGGCCTCAAACTCCTCGTCGTGCGAGCCGCGACCGTAAAGGTTCTTGACACCGCGCACAAACAACACCTGGAAGGGGGCCATGAGCGACGGCGTGCGCGCGCGGTTGAGGACCTCGACCACGGAGGCCTGTCCCAGTTCCAGTTCGTGCACGCAGAAGTCGCGCAGGTCAGCCGGGACAAGATGTTCGAGGAGGGCGGCGCGGCAGCGCTGGCGAAAAAAAGCCTCATCGCCGACGAAGACGTAGGCGGGGCGCAGCTTGCGTGCCTGCACTTCGGCGGTGAAGCGGTCGCTGGCGGCGAAGGCGCGCACTAGTAGGCCTCCAGGATGTTGCTGACGAGGGTGCGGGCGAAATCGCGGGAAAGACGGTCGAGGGCGGGCGATTCCTCCTCGAAGAAGCTGGAGATCTCGCGCGACACCTGGTATTGCTCGCGAAATTCGTAGCGGTCATTCTGATACAGCACCCGGCCCTGGCGATCAACCAGGGAGACCTTCATGCGCACCGTGACCAGCGCCGAGGAGGCGCGGCCGGTGGTGGAGTCGTAGGTGACGGGAGCGAGCTGCGTGGAGAGCACCACGCCGTTGAGCACCGCATCGGCCGAGCCGTCATCCTCGTTGGCGATGCGGTAGCGCGTGCGCGTATGGAATTCGCGCACCACGGCGCCGGTGAGCTGCTGCTCGATGCGATAGGTCTGCGTCTGGTTGATAAAGCCGGGCACGGCGATGGTGCTGAGACCCGGCGGCAACTGCGAAGTGCGTCCCGCCTGGCGGTAGCCGCAGCCCAAGCCGGCCAGCGTGAGAGCCAGAAGCAGAGACGCGGCGGCGGTTCGCGTCATTGCACGGCGCCTCGAGGACGCGCGAGAGCCAGAGCCGCGGCGCAATCCAGCGCCGTGAGCGCGGCAATGCGCAGGTTGTCCGCCGCCGCCCACAGGAAAATGCCTGAAGGCTTCTCCGGGTCGCGGCGCACGGCAACCAGCACGTGCTCCTGACCGGCGGCAGCGACGTTGCAGGGTAAATCCTCCGCCGGAGCCGCAACCGCCACATGCTCACCGGCCAGCGCGTGCCCCAGGTCCTCCACCGCGACCTCCTTTTCCATTTCAATGTAGATGGAAAACACATGGGCGTGAAAAACGGGTGCCTGCACCAGCACCAGCGAAGGCACCGGCGCTCGCCCCTCGGTGAGAGTGCGGAAGTGCGCCAGTATACGGCGCTCCACGGCCTCCAAAGCCGGCTGGGAGCGGGAACCATAGCGCGCCACCATGTTGAACGCCACCTGGGAATCGAAAACGGCGCGGGGAAGCTCCTGGAAGGAAAGCAGATTGACGGTCTGTTCGTGGAGCTCGTCCATGCCGCGGCGCCCGTGCTCGGAGGCGGGCTCGAACGCGGTGACCACGACGGAGCGGATGGCCCCCGCGCGACCGGCGCGCAACAGGAGCAGCGCCAGCACCACGGCGGCCGGATGCGCGACCACCACCGAAGTGGTTTCCAGGTCCGCGGGCGCAGGCCGGAGTTGCGAGTCACGAAGCAGTTCCTGCTCCACCCAGGGAGCGCGTATGGGAACGCGCGGGTCGTCTTCCAGGGCGTACGAGAGGTCCACCACCATGCTTCCGGCACGGCGCGCCAAGGGCCAGTGCTTGCGGGCGAAGGCTTCGTCGGAGGCAAAAAAGGTGAAGTCCACGCGCTCGAACTGCTCTTCGCGCACGCTCTGCAGGAAGGTTGGCTCTTCGCCCACGGAGTCCAGCTGGCCCAGGGATTCGTCGTCGTCCAGGAGCTTGACGTCGACCGAAGGAAAGTTGCGCTCCTCGAGAACCTCCTTCAGCTCTTTGCCCTTGAGGGTCCCGGCGCCCACGATGGCCAGACGATAGAGACTGGCGGTCATGGATGTTCGGAGGCCTGGTGGAAGCCTTCCGGCCCGAGCTCCGGCAAGGGCGGGGGTGGGGGAGGAGCTCCGGGCTTGCGCACCACGTACTGCAGGCGCCACAACGCTCCGGAGAACATGTAGGCCAGGGCAATCAGGAACAACACGTAGCGGGAGAAATACCAGATCCCGGCGATCACCAGACCCACCAGAATGATGTTGCGGAAGGAGCGCTGGCGGCGCAGGTCCACGTCCTTGAAGCTGTAGAAGCGCCAGGTGCTGACCATGAGGAATGCGATGGCCACCAACAGGGCTCCCCAGATGGCTGAAAGCCACCACTCCGGAATGGGACTGCCCCCGGTGAGGTGCACGGAAGCGGCCACCACACCGGCGGCGGCCGGGGTGGGCATGCCGACAAAATACTTCTTGTTGGGATGGCCCGGGTTGGAGGGTTGCGGGTTGATCTGGATGTTGAAACGCGCCAAACGGCTGACGCTGGCGGTGACGAAAACAAAAGTGGCGATGGCGCCGATCTGCACCAGGCGGGTGCGCAGGTCGGCTTGGGGCAGCTCGGGCAGCAGGCGGAAGCCCCACACCCAGGCCAGCACGGCGGGCGCGACGCCGAATGTGATGGCGTCGGCGAGCGAATCCAACTGCTTGCCGAACTCGCTGGTGGTGTTGGTCATGCGCGCGATGCGGCCATCCAGCATGTCGAAAATGATGGCAAATCCAATGGCCTTGGCGGCCTGGTCAAAGTGATGCGGCGCATTGAGCGAGGCCAGCAGCACCTGCGAGATGGCGTAGTAGCCGAACGCCAGATTGGCGGTGGTGAGCAGTCCGGGGAGAAGATACATTCCCTTGCGCGGGCGGCGACGGCGGCGCCCCGTGGGCGGTATGGAGGGAGCGTCCATCAGAGACCTTCCCGGCCGGCGGCGTGGGCTCCTGCTAGTTCGGGCTGCCGAGAATCGGCGGCCGGCGCCAGCGCGAGGATATCGGCGCCGCCGCGAACCCGGTCTCCGATCTTTACCTGAAGCTCGGTGCCGGGATCGAGGATGACGTCCACGCGCGATCCGAACTTGATCAGGCCCACGCGCTGGCCGCGCTCCAGGCGGTCGCCGAGCCTATGGTGGAAGACGATGCGCCGCGCCAGCAGGCCCGCGATCTGCTTAAAAACCACGGCGTGACCCTCGCCCTGAACTGTGACCTCGTTCTGCTCGTTGTGCTGGGAAGAAGCCGCGTCCATGGCATTCTGAAAGCGGCCCCGCCGGTACTCGAGGCTGGTGATGACCCCGGAAATGGGAGAGCGGTTCACGTGCACGTCAAAGACGTTGAGAAAGATGCTGATGCGTGTGCAGGGTAGGCCTTCGCGATGTACCGTGGAGATATCCGTGACCTTGCCGTCGGCGGGGGAGACGATGGCTCCGGCGACCTGGGGAATGACGCGCTCCGGGTCGCGAAAAAACCACAGGAAAAAGCCGGCCAGGAGCAGCGGCAGCGTGGCGTAGGCGGGCCCAGCCAGCCAGGCCAGCACAGCGGCCGCCACCAGCATGCCGGATGCGTAATAGAAGCCGTCCCGCACCATGGGTCAGGGGTTGATTATATCGGGCAGAGGAGGCTCAGTGCCGCCTTTCCCCGGCCGCGGGCAAGAACAAAGGCCTCCGCCGAGGCGGAGGCCCTGTTCTTGCAGCCAATCTATGCGACCTGATGGTCGCGCCGATATTGTTGCTCGATCCTCTCCATCTGGTCCTTGAGGCGGAGTTTGAGCTTTTTGAGCCGGACTTCTTCCACCTTTTCTTCTTCGGAGAGATAGCGTTTCTGGATCAGGGCTTCGAGGCGTTGTGAGTGTTGCGAGTGTTCTTCGGCCAGTCGACGGAACTCCTCGTCGCTGGCCAAGAGCTGGTCTCGTACTTGGGCTGCCATCCAGAGACCTCCTACGGATTTTGGGAGTCCTACGCTAACACAGGGTTCAGCCCGCTTCAACGCTTTTTCGAATCCTGTGGAAAATCAAGACGATAGAGGACGGCATCCTCCTGGGGAGAGGAATAATAGTCGGCGCGGCGACCACACTCTTGAAAGCCAGCCTGGGCGTAGAGCGCCCGGGCGGCGGCGTTGGACTCGCGGACTTCCAGGCGGAGCTCACCCGCGTCCCGCTCGGGAAGGACACTCAGCAGGTGGCGCAGGAGTCGGGCCGCCAAGCCCCGCCGGCGAGCAGATTCCGCCACCACGACGTTCTCCAGCTCCCACTCCGTACCCACCCCGCTCGCCACCAGAAACCCCACGATTTCCCCTTCATCTTCGAGCACCCAGGCCAGCCGTTGCACACCCTCGCCCGTTCCGGCAAACAGCCGGCGGTAGTTGGTCTCCGTCCAGCGGGCCGCGGTGGCAGCCGCGCGCTCGATTTCCATCAAGCGGGGAATGTCGGCGGGGGTGGCGGGACGGAGGTTCACAAGGGCGCAGGTTCAGGATTCAGGTTTGGAGAAGATCTCCGCGTCGGAGCGACGGATGTAGTTGGCGTCGAGCTGGTCCACGGAAACAGTCTCGCCGGCAAGGACTCTGGCCAGACCCAGGCGGGCGATAAGGTCGCTGCGGGGGCGTGCTGTGGCCAAGAAGGAAATTCCGCCGGTGCGCAATAGCTGGGCGATCGAGTCGTCGGGGGTGGCGACCTGTCCCGCGGATACCCATGTGCGGGCCCGGTCGAGGAATTCGACTTGCGTCAGGAGTACCTCCCGCCGTAAGCGCGCAGTACCGCCCGCAACCTCGTATTCTCCGGCGAACACTTCACTGCGGCCGGCGTCAAGCGCGGCCAGCACCCGGCCCTGCACGCCCGCGCCTGCCGCCACCGCCTCCAGCACGGAAACCGCTGCGATGGGTTTTCCCAGGACCTCAGCCAGCGCCTTTACCCCTGCCAGTCCAATGCGCAATCCGGTGAACGATCCCGGGCCGGTGGCGACGGCGAAGGCGTCGAGGTCTTCTTTCTTGCGTTTGTACCGCGCCAGAAGCGCCGCCACCTGGGGAACAAGCTGTGCCGAAAACGTTCCGCCGCCGATGGCGACGACTTCAAGGACCTGGAACCCGGCGGCGTCCCCTTCGGCCAGCGCAATGGAGCCGTGTTTCCCGGAAGTATCTATGCCCAGCAGGAGCATGAAGAGGGGCTCGCTCAGGAGGATTTCTGCGGGGCGTCCTCGCAAAGCTCCACCAGGACGCCACCCGCGCTGGAAGGGTGAACGAAGACATAGAGGTGGCCGCCGGCTCCTACCTGAATCGTTTCGCTGATCAGCCTGGTTCCATCCTGTTTCAGGCGCTCGACCGCAGCCTTCAGATCGGGGACGCGCAGCGCCACGTGGTGCAGGCCCTCGCCGCGCCGGGCGATGAAGCGCGCGATGGCGGAGTCGTCCGCGGTGGCCTCGAGCAGCTCGATGCGGCTCTCGCCCACGGGAAACATCACCACGCGCACTTTTTCGTGCTCCACCACCTCTTCTCCTTCGGCGCGCAGCCCGAGTTTCTCGTAGAAGCTCCGCGCCGCCGCCAGCGACTTGACCGCGATGCCGAGATGGTCGATGGAAAACATGCTTGCCGTAGAAATCTTCAGATGGAACGAATTCCTACTTTCCCGCGCCCAGGCTGCCTACGATTTCCTCGACCAGCGAATACGGGTCGCGCTTGCGCTCGGCGACCTCGGCCGCAAAGCGGGTGACGCGGCCGTTATCGAGCTGCTCGCGCAGCACGCGCTCCAGCAGAGACTCGCGCAGCATTTCCACCAGGCGGTCGCGCCAGTTGCCGACTTTCTTCTTTTGCAGCAATCCTTCGCGCCCCAGAAATTCTTCGTACAAAGCCAGCGCCGCAGCCAGTTCGGCAATGCCTTCGCCCTCGGTGGCCACGGTCTTGACGATGGGAGGCGTCCAGCCGTCGCCGCGCGTGGCCAGCGTCTGCATGGCGCGGATTTCGCGCTCCACGCGCTCCGCGCCCTCGCGGTCGCTCTTGTTGATGACAAAGACGTCGGCGATCTCCATGATGCCCGCCTTGATGGACTGCACGTCGTCGCCCATGCCGGGAACGAGGATAACAACGGTGGCATCGGCCAGGCGCACGATGTCCACTTCGTCCTGTCCCACGCCCACGGTTTCAATCAGAATCAAGTCCTTGCCGCCGGCGTCGAGCACGGTGGCCACGTCGGCGGTGGCACGCGCCAGC
>CAYRII010000020.1:0-19340 GCA_964424245.1 uncultured Terriglobales bacterium
ATTCGCTGGCGGAGGAGGCGACGGGTGCCATGGAAGATGCCGCTGCGCCCGTCCGGGTGCGCTTTGCCTCCGTGGCCCGGCTGGCGGGATTGCGCTTCCGGCACTCGGCCGGGTCCGGCGAAGTCAGCACAAGTTCGGGCGCGGATCTCACGCTGGCGCAGCTTGGCTCTGGCGCCTGCTTTCTGGATGCCGATGGAGCCGGCCGTCCGGACCTGCTGCTGCTTTCGAGTGACGCGAAGCAGGCGCTGAGGTTGTTCCGCAACGCCGGCCGCGGGCGTTTTGTGGACGGCACGAGCCGTGCCGGGCTGGAAGCCTCCGGGTATGCGTTGGGCTGCACCGCGGGCGACTACGACAATGACGGCCATGTCGACCTGGCCGTGAGCTTTGCCGGCGGCGTGCACCTGTATCGCAACCTGGGGAAAGGAAAGTTCGAAGACGTGAGCGCCGCCGCGGGTCTTGGAGACGCTGCATCGCCTCTAGGACTGACTTTCGTGGATTACGATCACGACGGCGATCTGGACTTGTACGTCATACAGCGTGAGCGGGGAAACATTTTGTGGCGCAACAACGGCAACGGAACGTTTGCCAACGTCACCGAGGCAACCGGTCTTGCGGGTACGGGAAGAAGCGTTGGCGCCGCGCTCACCGATTTCAATAACGACCGCGCCGTGGATCTGGTGGTGACCGGCGGAGAGCAGCCGGCCATCTTTGCCAACCCGCGGGAAGGGCAGTTCAGCATGAGGCGGCCGTGGGAAGAGCCCGCGCCCCAGGCAACCGCGGGCGTCGTGATCTTCGATTTCAACAAAGACGGCTGGATGGATCTTGCCTTTACGCACTGGGGCCAACCGGGACTAAGCCTGTGGCGCAATGTAGCCGGCAAGAAATTCGAACGCGTGGCGCTCCCCGAAATCGCCTGGACGCGCGGCTGGGGCGTGGCCGCGATCGATTACGACAACGACGGCTGGATTGACCTGGCTGCCGTGGGAGAGAGTGAACACGGCGGCGAAGCGCGCCTGCTGCGCAATCTGGGATCCAGAGGATTCGAGGATGCCAGCCGGGTCACCGGACTTTCTTTGCTCAAGCTGCAGCATCCCCGCGCGATCTTGGCAGCCGATTACGACGCGGACGGCGACGTGGACCTTCTGATCACGCAGAACGGCGGCCCCGTCGTGCTCCTGCGCAACGATGGTGGGAATCGCAACGCCTGGTTGCGACTGGCGCTCAAGGGCCTGAACGACAACAAGAGCGGCTTCGGCACCAAGGTGGAAATCTTTGCCGGCCGGTTGCGGCAGAAGTGGGAAGCGCAGGCGGCCTCGGGGTATCTGGGGCAGGGCGCGGCGGAAATCCTAGTGGGGCTTGGGTCCGAGCGCACTGCGGACATTGTGCGGTTGGTGTGGCCCACTGGCGTTCTGCAGGATGAGATTCAAGTGGCGGCCCGGCAGAAGAGCACGGTGGAAGAAATCGACCGGCGGGGCAGTTCCTGCCCGGTGCTTTTTGTCTGGAATGGCGAGCGCTACGAGTTCGTGACCGATATGGTGGGCGCGGGGGTGCTCGGCCATTGGGTGGCGCCGGGAGTATCCAACACCCCCGACCCCACGGAATTCGTGCGCGTGGAGGGTGCGCAGGTGCGGGAACGCGACGGCCTGCTGAGCTTCCGCTTTGTCGAGCCGATGGAGGAAACGGTTTATCTCGACCAGGTCCGCTTGCTGGCGGTGGACCATCCGGGGGAGTTCGAGGTGTATCCCAACGAACAGTTCCGCGTGGCACCGCCGTTTCCCGAGTTCCGCGTTATCGCCAGCCGCGGGGCGCGCCCGCCGGCGGGCGCCTGGGACGAGCGCGGCCACGACCTGCTACCCGCAATTGTCGACCGGGACCGCAAGTACGCTGACGGCTTCGCGAAGATCAACTTCAAGGGCTTTGCCGAACTGCACAGCCTGGAGTTGGACCTGGGCCAGGCGTATCAGGCAGGGCCCTTGCGCCTGATCCTCTCCGGCTTCATTGACTATTTCACGCCAACTTCAGCCTACGCTGCCCACCAGGCCGGCGTGGTTGCCGTGGTGCCGTACGTGGAAGCTCAGGATGCCAGCGGGCGCTGGGTGAAGGTGATCGAGGAGATGGGATTCCCGGCGGGCCTGCACCGCACCATGGTCGCCGACCTCAGCGGACGGCTGCCTGCCGGCACACGGCGCATCCGGATCACGACCAACTTGATGATCTATTGGGACCAGGTAAGGGTCGATACGACGGCAGAGTCACCCCGGATCAGGCTCCACGACGTCCCGCTGGCGCGGGCGGAGTTGCAGTGGCTGGGATTTCCCAAACTGGTTGCGGGGAATCTCAAGAGCGACGTGCGCTTCGAGTATGACGAGGTCAGCCAGACCGGACCGTATGCCCGCCACGCCGGCAACTTCACCCGTTACGGCGACGTGCTGGCACTGCTGACTGCGCCCGAAGACCGCTACGCCGTGCTCGCCTCCGGCGACGAAGTGGCGCTCGATTTCGATCCCTCTGCACTGCCGCCGCTGCCTCCCGGCTGGACGCGCGACTACTTTTTCTACGCCGATGGCTTTACCAAGGACATGGACTTTTATGCTGCTCACGCATTCACCGTCGATCCGCTGCCCTTCCACGGCATGGGTAGCTACCCCTATCCCGCGAGCCAGGCCTATCCACAAGACCCGGCAGAATTGGACTATCTTCTGAACTACAACACCCGCCAGGACCGGGGCAACGTTCCCGCGCGCCTCCGCTTTGAGTACCGCCGCCGAGAAGCCCTGCCTTCGGCAGGCAAAGAGTCGAAATAACAATAACAAAACAAGCATCTTACAGTCGGTCGCTTGGGGTTACTAAGGTGCATACAACAGGCCCGGCTTTGGTGATGTTTTCAAGCGTGGCTGGATGCGTCATGCTGCCTGCAGCGAGTGAAACCTGGCCTCAGAAAAGGCATGGGCATGCAGGCTTCGGCCACGACTCACGGAAGCTTTGATTCCCACCGGCGGGCGACGCGTTTCCCCTTGCGCATGCCCCTGCGCTACCGCGCCACCGGTCAGCCGCAGTGGCGGGAAGCCACCGTGGAGAACATCAGCCGCTCGGGCGTGCTCTTCCGCTCCGCCGACCTGCTGCCGCCGCAGACCCTGGTAGAGCTTGCCTTTATTTTGCCCGTCGGACATGCCAGCAGCGGAGCGGCGGTGGACTGCCAAGGTCATATCGTGCGTACGGTCGAGTCGGCGGCGCCTGACGCGCTCCCGGCGCTGGCCGTGCGCATTTCCGATTACAACATTCGGCCGCCGCGGGAGCGCGTTATTCCCGCGCCGGCGGAAACGCAATTGCAACGCCACAGTGAACCGGGGGTGCGCATTCTGATGCAGCAGCTTCCCGTCATCTTGTGGACCACGGACGAAGAACTGCGCGTGACGTCGGCCGTCGGCGCGGGGCTGGCGGCGCTCAACCTGAGCCCGGCGAATCTGGTCGGCCTGCCGCTCACCGGCTTCTTTCAGACTGCGGACCCGGAAGCGGAGTCCATCCGGGCACATCAGCGCGTCCTGAAAGGCGAATCCGTTTCCTTCGAGGTGCAATGGGGCGGGCGATCCTACCAGGCGCATCTGGAGCCGCGTCTCGACGTTAGCGGACACGTGGAAGGAACCCTGGGAGTAGCGCTGGACATCACCGAACGCCGCCTGCTGGAACAACAGCTCCTGCAGGCGCAAAAAATGGAAGCCATCGGCCAGCTCGCCGGAGGCGTCGCGCATGACTTCAACAACCTCCTGGCCATCGTGGTGGGCTACTGTGACCTGCTGAGCGAGGAACTGGAAGCCGGCAGCCCCGAGCGCAAGTACGTGCAGGAGATTCGCAAAGCGGGCAACCGCGCGGTTTCGCTCACGCGGCAGCTCATGGCCTTCAGCCGCAAGCAGGTGCTCGAGCCGAGGGTGCTCGACCTGAACCAGGTCGTGGCCGATACCGACCGCATGCTGCGCCGCATTATCGGCGAGGACATCGACCTGGCCGTTCTGTTCGCCTCGAAGCTTTGGTCGGTAAAGATCGACCCGGGTCAGATGGAGCAGGTGATCCTCAACCTGGCGCTCAACGCGCGTGACGCCATGCCGGGTGGGGGCAAGCTGACCATCGAAACCGGCAATGTCGAACTGGATGAAACCGACGTGGCGCGCCACGTCACCATGCCTCCCGGGTCGTACGTCATGCTGGCGGTCAGCGACAACGGAACTGGCATGTCGCCGCATACGCAGGAGCGCATCTTCGAACCCTTCTTTACTACCAAAGAAAAGGGCAAGGGGACAGGCCTGGGCCTGGCCACGGTGTACGGCATCGTCAAGCAAAGCGGCGGCTACATCTGGGTGTACAGCGAAGAGGGCAAGGGAACGACCTTCAAGATCTACCTGCCGCCGGTGGCTGAGCCGCTGGAGTCGGCGCCCAACGATCGTCCGTCGGGAGCCTGGTCGGCGATTTCGCCGCGCGGAACAGAGACCGTTCTTCTGGTCGAAGACGAGGAATCCGTACGCGAACTGGGACGCCGCTGTCTGGAAGGGCAGGGCTATGCGGTCCTTGAGGCTTGCGACAGCAACCAGGCACTGGAAATCTGCCGCAACCATTCCCAGGCCATCCACTTGATGGTAACCGACGTGGTTATGCCAGGCCTGGACGGCCGGCAACTCGCGCAGCGCGCCGCCGGACTTCGCCCGCAAATGAAAGTGCTCTACGTTTCCGGCTACACGGAAAATACCATCGTGCACCGCGGAGTGCTCGATCCCGGCATCAGCTTTCTGCAGAAGCCTTTTCGCCCCATGGATCTCGCGGTGAAAATCCGCGAGGTGCTGGACGCTCCGGAAGAAAAGTAGAACCGAACGCCTCTCATCCGGCTGCTTTTACGCGCCGCTGGTCTGTCCTGCTTTTGCTACAATCCGTGCCCACCCGGGAGGCAGAGCCAATGGAAATCACACGACGGGAATTCTCTGGAATCATGAGCAAGGCGGCGGCTTTGGGCGCTGGAGCGAGTTTCTTTGGGTTTCTGGGCGGGCCGAAGGGCTTCGCCGCGGACGTGCTGCAATCGGCCTCAGTACAGAAGATTCACAAGTACATTGAAGATCATCAGGCGGAGCACGTCGCACGCATCCAGGAGTTCCTGCGCCTGCCCAGCGTATCCAGTTGGGGCTGGGGCACTCCGGTGGCGGGGCGCGAGAACATGCGTGAGTGCGCGGAATCCCTGATCAGCATGTTCAAGAACATGGGCTGCCAGTGGGCCGAACTGGTGAAGACCGACGGCCTGCCCGGGGTGGCGGCGGGCTACGACGGCGGCGCAAAAAAGACGATTTCCAAGTACTCCATGTACGACACGCAGCCCTTCGACGAAGAGGAGTGGTCCTCTCCTCCGCTGGCGGCCAACGTGGTGAACCTCGAACCTTTCGGCAAGACCATCATTTCCCGGGGAGCCATCAACTCCAAAGGTCCACTGGTTGCCTTCCTCAATGCCTGCGAGGCCATTCTGGCCGTCGAGGGCAAGCTGCCGGTGAACATCGTGTTTACCTGCGATGGAGAAGAAGAGCAGGGCTCGCCTAATTTTCACCAGGTGTTGGAGCCGTATTACGACAAGCTGAAGAAGTGCAACGCCCACCTGGATGCCGGTCCGTCGCAGAACCGCGAAGGACAGGTGGCAATGTCGCTGGGCAACAAGGGCATCGCCTACTTCGAACTGCACGCGCACGGCGCCAAGTGGGGCCGTGGTCCGCAAAAGATCCCCATCCATTCCTCGCGCAAGGCCATCCTGGACTCGCCGACGTGGCGGCTGGTGGAGGCGCTGCGCACCATGTTTGACCCGGCAAGCAACCGCATTCTCATTCCCAGCTACTACGATGCCATCGTGCCGCCCAACGAGGAAGAAGAGATGCTGATTGCCACCATCATTCAGAAAATCGGCGGGCGGGCGCTGGCATCGGACAAGTCCAACGCGAAAGTCTGGATGCATGACTGGAGCGACGCCGATGCCATCCGTCATCTGACGTTCGACACCACGCTGAACATCGATGGACTGTGGGCCGGATACACGGGGCCGGGCGTGGCCACCATCCTTCCCGAAAAGGCGGCGTGCAAGATTGACTCGCGGCTGGTGCCCAACCAGGATATGGAGCACCAGATCGCGCTGGTGCGGCAGCACCTCGACCGGCAGGGGTTCAGTGACATCGAATTGAAGAAGCTGGGCGGCGGCGACGAATGGGCGCGGACTTCGGTGAAGGCGCCCGTGGTGCAGGCGGCGCTGAGCGTCTACAAGCACTACGGAGTGGAACCGGCCATCTGGCCGCGCTCGGCGGGCTCCAGTCCGCAGGCGCAGTACACGCGGCCACCGCTCAATCTGGCCGCGGCTTCGGCCGGCATGGGTCACGGCGGGCGCGCCCACTCTATTGACGAGTATTTTGTTATGGAAGGCAATAGCAAGGTGGCCGGTCTTGCCAAATGCGAGCAGTCCGTGGTGGACCTGCTCTACGCCTACGCCAACTGGCCGGAGTAGAAAATCACAAAAGCGGCGGACGTTGAAGCCGAAATTGGGCAATGATGGAAAGCAGTGAGGCGAAACCACCAGGGCGGAAACCGGATGGCATTTCCCGCCGGTCGTTCCTTCGTGCGGGAGCGGCGTGGCTGGCCTCGGCCCCTCTGCTTCGGGCGGCCGCCTCGGGGAATCACAGCGTGAAACCACACGTCGCAGTCATAGGCGCTGGAGTCTTCGGCGGTTGGGCGGCGCTCCACTTGCTGCGCCGGGGCGCGCGCGTCACCTTGCTCGACGCCTGGGGTCCGGGACACTCGCGGGCCAGCTCCGGCGGCGAGACGCGTATTATTCGCGCCACCTATGGCCCGGACCGGATTTACGTCCGCCTGGTGGCACGTTCGCTTCAGCTTTGGCAGGAAAACGGAGAGCGCTGGAGACGTCCGCTGTTTCACAAGACCGGCGTTCTGTGGATGGTGGGCCCGGACGACCGCTACGAGCGCTCTGCCTTGCCGTTGCTGGAGGAAGCCGGCCTTGCATTTGAAAGACTGGAAACGAAAGAGGCGGCTAGGAGATTTCCGCCGATCAACTTGGAGGGTGTGAACTGGGCCATCTATGAGAGCAATGCCGGCTACCTCACGGCGCGAATCGCCTGCGCTGCAGTGCTGGAAGCCTTCCTCGCGGAAGGTGGCGAGTACCGTCAACTTGCCGTCGAGCCCGGCGCCATTGAGAACGGCGCGATGCGCGGATTGAAACTCTCTGACGGTTCCACGCTCGCGGCCGACCGGTATGTGTTTGCCTGCGGGCCGTGGCTGGGCAAGCTGTTTCCCGCTGAGCTCGGTGATCTGATCCAACCAACCCGCCAGGAAGTGTTTTTCTTCGGTACGCCGCCCGGCGATGGGCGCTTTTCCGAGGAGTCTTTGCCGGCATGGATCGACAACGGCAAGCGAATCTTTTACGGCATCCCGGGAAACCAGGGGCGCGGCTTCAAGATTGCCGACGACTCGCACGGCGCCGCCTTCGACCCTACATCCGGCGAGCGCACGCCTTCCTCTGCGGGAGTGGCTGCAGCGCGCGCGTATCTCGCCATGCGCTTTCCGGCGCTGAAGGGTGCTCCCCTGGTGGAGGCGCGTGTTTGCCAGTACGAAAACTCGCGCGACGGCCACTACATCCTGGACCGCCATCCCACGGCAGCGAATGTGTGGGTGGTAGGCGGCGGCTCCGGGCACGGCTTCAAAAACGGTCCCGCGCTGGGTGAGATGACCGCTGCAATCGTGCTGGAAGAGAAACCGGTCGAGCCCTTCTTCGCGCTGGCGCGCTTTGCCCAATCGGCCGGGGGTACGCGCGAATTCCACTCGCAGCGCCGGGTGTCTGGCGGGGCATTGCCGGAAGGCACGAACTCCTAATCCGGCGCCGACGTTGCCACAGGGCCGCGGTCAGCGGATCCAAGCCAGCGGCCGAGCGCCCTTTCCCACGCCAGCAACAGAGCCAGGGTCAGTGCGCTGGCGCCGGCCTGAAACACCCACAACTGCGAAATGTAGCTGCGGAAAAAACCCCAGGGTGCGTGCGCCAGGTTCACGTTCAGTTCCGGCGGCGCAAGCCACGCGCTCACAGGGAACAGCGCCACGTAGAGTGACCAGGCGAGCAGAGCGCTGTGTCGCGATAGTCCCCTGCGCCTTACGTCGAACCCTCCCGCCGCCAGCGGCAACGTGTGCACCAGGATGGAGGTAGGCGAAATCCACCATTTGGTGATGCACTCGATGATCCACATGGGAAAGCCGAGCGCAACGTGGAAAAGAAATCCAACGGCAATGGCGCGGGCAGAGCCGGCCAGAAAGCCTGCGGCCATCAGGGCGGTGGCCACATGGCAGCCCCAGAGCATTTCCCAGCGATAGGTTTCGCCCTTGGACCACGCGTGCAGGAGAAGGGAAACCAGGAGCGCCCAACCCCAAGCGCGATGCCTGCCAACGTTCACTTCTGTTCAACCAGCGGCAACCGGGGCCCTCAGCGGCCCGGCTGCTGTCCCTGTTTGATCACGTTCATTGCCATCGCGATCATCGAGCCCACGTCGCTGAGCGTGGCCGGCAGAATGAGCGTATTGCCGGTCTTGGCCAGGTGGCCGAACTCGGTGATGTACTGTTCCGCGACCCTGAGTTGCACGGCCTGGAAACCGCCGGGCTTTTCGATGGCCTCGGCTACTCTGCGAATGCCCTCGGCGGTGGCTTCGGCCACGGCGAGGATGGCGGAGGCCTCACCCTCGGCTTCGTTGATCTGCTGCTGCTTGTTGGCCTCGGATTGCTTGATCACCTGCTGTTTTTCGCCTTCCGCGGTGTTGATGGCAGCGTCGCGCACGCCTTCGGAATTCAGGATGGTGGCGCGCTTTTCGCGCTCGGCGCGCATCTGCTTTTCCATGGCGGCCAGCACATCGCGGGGCGGCGTGATGTTCTTGATCTCGTAGCGCAGCACCTTGATGCCCCAGGGCTCGGTTGCTTTGTCGATCTCGCTCACCACCGCGTTGTTGATGGTGGAGCGCTCCTCGAAAGTGCGGTCGAGGTCGATCTTGCCCACTTCGCTGCGCAGCGTGGTCTGCGCCAACTGCGTAATGGCAAAAATGTAATTGGAAATTCCGTAAGAGGCGCGTTCTGCGTCGAGGATTCGCAGGTAGAGAATGCCGTCCACGCCAACTTGCACGTTGTCGCGCGTGATGCAAATTTGCTCCGGGATATCGAAGGCCGTTTCCTTCAGCGAGTGCCGGTAGCGGATAACGTCCACGAAGGGCACCAAAATGTGGAACCCTGCGCCCAGGATGCCGTAAAACTTTCCCAACCGCTCCACCACGTAGGCATTCTGCTGCGGCACCACCAACGCGGTTTTCCATAGGGTGATGACCACCAGAATTGCCAGGACAAAGGTCACAAACAACGCTGGATCCATATGGTTCCTCTCAATCCTGAAGAGATGAATTGCACGGCCGAACAGTTCCAGGTCTATTCGGCGCGAATAAACAGCGTCAAACCCTCGGTCCGCTCCACCTTGCAACGTTGGCCTTTGGCGAGCGACGATTCCCCCACGTTGCGCGCCGTCCAGGGTGTTCCCCGCACTTCGGCCTTGCCGACGGAATTCACGGCAATGTCCTGCAAGACCTGGCCGATCTCTCCCACCAGGAGGTCCACCTCCTTGGGGGCTGCCATGCCGAACTTGGCCAGCAAGGGCCTGCGAAACAACGCCACGCCAACGATGGAGATAATAGAAAACAGCAACCACTGCAGCCAGGCTGGTCCGGCGTATCCGGCGAGGTGCAACAGCCCAACGAGGATCCCGGCGATTCCAAAGAAGAGGAAGAAAAAGCCGCCAGGAGTCATCAACTCCACCAGGACGAGGGCGAATCCAAGGACCACCCATGCCCACCAAGCCATTGGCAACCTCCTGCTTCCCTTGCGGGCTGCGGTGGGAGAGCGTACCACAACCGCGCCAGCGTCGCGAGATGGACTGAAGTGTTCCGGCTGCACGCTCGTTCTTGACAAGCCCAGTGGCACAGGCTACGGTTTGCAGTTTCAGGAGTCGGTCCGGAAACAGCTGGAAGCCTGAATTCAAGCAGGATCAACGTCCGGGAGAGTCATGGACCTTGCGTCCCACGATGTTCTGCTCGTAGGCGGAGGGGGAGCCGGCCTGCGCGCGGCCATTGCGGTCTCACAGACCAACCCCAAGCTGAGCGTGGCCGTTGTCTCCAAGGTCTATCCCATGCGCAGCCATACGGTTTCAGCCGAGGGCGGGGCGGCGGCCGTAGTCAAGCCTGGAGACTCGCTCGACGAGCACGCCTACGACACCATTTCAGGCGGCGACTGGCTCTGCGACCAGGATGCCGTGGAAGCCTTCGTGCGCGAAGCGCCCGAGGAAATGGTGCAATTGGAACATTGGGGATGCCCGTGGAGCCGTGACCCCGACGGCCACATCGCCGTGCGCGCGTTCGGCGGCATGAAGAAGATGCGTACCTGGTTTGCCGCCGACAAGACCGGCTTTCACATGCTCCACACCTTGTTTCAGACCACGCTCAAGTACAACGCGATTGCACGTTACGACGAGTGGTTCGTCACGCGTCTCCTGGTGGACGATGGCCGGGTGCAGGGCGTGGTGGCGCTGGAACTGCAATCGGGACGCGTGCAGGCCATCGCTGCCAAGGCCGTCATCCTGTGCACCGGCGGCTGCGGCAAGGTGTTTCCCTTCACCACCAACGCCAGCATCAAGAACGGCGACGGCATGGCGCTGGCTCTGGCCGCCGGAGCGCCGCTCAAAGACATGGAGTTCATTCAGTACCACCCCACCGGCCTGCCCTTCACCGGCATCCTCATCACCGAAGCGGCGCGCTCCGAGGGCGGCTACATGCTGAACAAAGACGGGTACCGCTACCTTCAAGACTACGACCTGGGTAGGCCCGAACCGAAGCCTGTCCTGCGCTCCATGGAACTCGGCCCCAGGGACCGGCTTTCGCAGGCGTTCGTCAAGGAGATGGAGAAGGGACGCACCATCGATGGCCCCTATGGGCCGGTGGTTCACCTGGATCTGCGCCACCTGGGGGAGAAGGTGATCAACACGCGGCTGCCCTTTGTGCGCGAGCTCTGCCAGAAGTATCAGAACATCGACCCCGTCCGGGAAATGATCCCGGTGCGGCCGGTGGTGCACTACATGATGGGAGGAGTGCATACGGACATCCACGGAGCCACCCCGCTGGCGGGCTTGTTCGCCGCGGGAGAGGCAGCCTGCGTGAGCATCAACGGAGCCAACCGCTTGGGATCGAACTCCCTGCCGGAGTTGCTGGTTTTCGGCGCACGCGCCGGGCGCGCCGCCGCCGCCTTCGCCAGCGAGCAACCTGAACCTTCGCGCCACCTGCTGACGCAGGCCCTGGACGAGAAAAAGCGATTGGAACGCGAATACCTGGACAAGGCGGGCGGGCGGGAGCGCGTGGCCACGCTGCGCGAAGAGATGCAGGAAGCCTTGGAAAGCGGCGCCGGCATCTACCGCAACGGGAGTTCGCTTGAAGCCGCGGCCGGCAAGTTGCGGGAAATCAAGGGCCGATATCGCAACCTGTATTTGGATGATCGCAACCGCACGTTCAACACGGAACTGGTGGCGGCGCTGGAACTGGGTTTCATGCTGGACGTGGCGGAATCCATGGTGTCTTCTGCCCTCCAGCGCACCGAGTCCCGCGGCGCGCACCAGCGCACCGACTTTCCCGCGCGCGATGACCGCAACTTTCTGGCACACTCCCTGGTGCACCGCAATGCGGACGGAACGCTGCGCGTGGAGTACCTGCCGGTAACCATTACGCGCTGGCCGCCCGGGGAGCGCGTTTACGGCCAGTCCGTGGATGGCGCCAAGAAGGGCTAGGGACACATGAAGATTGGGGACGTCGAGATTACTGAGACTTCCATTCGCTGTGGCGACGGAACGCTGATCGCCTTGGCCGATCTTCGCCAGGTTTCCGCGCCCCGGATGGTGATTGGAGTGGATCCTCGGCTACAGCCCGGGGAGGTGCAACATCGGGAAGGGTCTGGCGGCCTAGTTTCTCTCTTGTATGCCCATGGCGGGAGCGGCCCACCTGCGCAAAAGCTTGTTGCCACTCAAAGCTTTGAGGAGGCAGACGAGATAGCAGCGGCGATCCAGCAAGCGCGCAAAGCCCTGAAGGCGGCCGCCCCGGGGGAAGGCAGGGTCGCAGTCGGAGAGTGCCAGAGTTGCCATCGGCCGCTGCGGGTCAAGAAGCATGCCATCAAGCGGGAAATGAACCTGACGTGCAAGTGCGGCCATGCAAACAAGCTGATTGTGCCTGAGGCACTCCTGCGGTAGAGGGAATCTAAGAAAGACCATGGCGAACACCATCGTCCTTGAGATCGCGCGCTACTCGCCGGAACGCGACATCGAGCCCCGCTTTGAGCGCTTCGAGGTGCCCTGCCGCGAGGACTGGGTGATCCTGGACGCGCTGAATCACATCAAGGACCGCAAGGACGGTTCGCTTACCTACCGTTGGTCGTGCCGTATGGGCATCTGTGGAAGCTGCGGCATGATGGTGAACGGCGAGCCCAAGCTCACCTGCGCCACGTTTCTTCACACTTACGCCCGCCGGGAAAAACCGGTGCGCATCGAGCCGCTGCGCTACTTTCCCGTGATTCGCGATCTGGTGATCGATGTGGCGGACTTCATGCGCAAGCTGAAGCGCGCCCGGCCCTGGCTGATTCGGCGCGACGAAAAGCCGCTCGCCGAGGGTGAGTACCTGCAAACACCGCAGCAACTGGACGACTACCGTCAGTTCAGCATGTGCATCAACTGCATGCTGTGCTACGCCGCATGCCCGGTGGTGGGGCTGGATGCGCAGTTCATCGGTCCTGCGGCACTGGCGCTGGCACAGCGTTACAACAAGGACTCCCGTGACCAGGGTGCGGAACAGCGCACCGACGAGCTTTCCGACCACGATGGCATCTGGGGATGCACCTTTGTGGGCGAGTGCACGCGCGTCTGTCCCAAGCACGTGGACCCGGCTGGCGCCATCCAGCAGTACAAGCTCACCGCTGCCGCCGACTGGTTCAAGTCGTTTCTGATGCCGTGGGGCGCAAGAGAATGAAGGCAGGTCCCTCCATGCCGTCGCCCTACACGGAGTTCCACCCGCGCTGGTACCGCGCCCGGGTCTCCACCTGGTGGTGGCTGGGACGCTGGCCGTATCTGCGCTTTATCCTGCGCGAACTCACCAGCCTGGCCGTGGCATACTTCGTGGGCCTGACGCTGTTTCAGCTTCACGCCCTTTCGCAGGGGCCGGCAGCGTACGGACGGTTTCAGGAAACCTTGCGCTTGCCCTGGATGCTGGCGCTGCATTTTGTGGCGTTGCTCTTCGTGCTGTATCACACGATCACGTGGTTCAACCTTGCGCCCAAGGCGATGGCGGTGCGCTTGGGCGGGCGGCGTGTGCCCGACCTTCTGGTCGCTGCGCCCAATTACGTGCTGTGGCTGGCCGCTTCCGCGGGCCTGGCTTGGCTGCTGCTGAGAGGCTGAATGGCTGGACGATCCAATGATCCGTTTTTCTGGGGGCTGTTCAGCGCCGGTGGCGTGGTGGCCGCGTTCTTGATTCCCGCGCACTTGTTGCTGTTCGCCTTCGCTTTTCCGCTGGGATGGCTGGACGCGCCTTCCTACGCCCGGTTGCTGGAACTCGTCCGCACGCCGTGGGCGCGCCTCTACCTGTTCGCGCTGTGCTCGTTGCCGCTGTTCCACTGGGCCCACCGCTTCCGCTTTACCCTGTATGACGGCCTGCAGATCAAACACCTCAACGAAGTCATCTTTGCGTTCTGCTATGGAGGAGCGCTGGCGGGAACGGCGACGGCGGCATACCTGCTTTGGAGCATCTAACAAGGAACACGAGCGCAATCAGCCCGCGCGAGGAGTTGAAATGGAACGCAAACTAAAGCCCATCTCGGCTTTCGGGATTCCCGAGGCTCTCTCCAAGGTGACGCTCTATCGTTATCTGAACGAGCCCGAGGAAGCCGAGTCCATCTGCCGCGACATTTTGGCCATCGAGCCGGAAAATCAGATGGCCAGGCGAATGCTGGGCCTGGCCATCACGGACCAGTTCACGGGGGGCCTTTCCGACCGCTACGCGGAGGCGGAGAGCGCGCTCGGGGGCCTGGCCGATGAGTACGAGAGGCTGTACTACACGGGGCTCCTGTTCGAGCGCCGCGCCAAGGCGCAATTGGAAGCCGGGCGTCCGCCGGAGTCCGCAGTGCCGCTCTTCGAGGAAGCCATGCGGCGCTTCGCAGACGCGGAAAAAATCCGTCCTGCCGGCAACGACGACGCCCTGCTGCGCTGGAACCGGTGTGTGCGCATTCTGGAAAGCCTGCCGGGATTGGACGAGGAAAAAGAGGCTGCCCTGTTTGACGCGCACGACAGCCCGCCCATCTAGCGCGTGGCGGTCAGCGCGGGGGCAGTCCGGTAATGCGCAGTCCCGCTCCGTGCGCTTTGTAGCGTATGTTGATAGTGATGAGCAGCGCCGTAAGCTGTTCCACGATGCGCGCGTTCTCCAGACGACCCCCATCCACACCGCGCACGCCGGGGATCTTTTCCGCCAGTTCCATTACGCTCCGCCGCACGCGGGCATCATCCGAGCAGACAATCACGTCGCAGTCCACGGTAGCGTCGCCCGCGAGCACATCGGCGGAGATGTTTTGAAAGGCCGCGGCAACGGTCACGCCTTCGGGCACGAGCTCCGCCGCCTGCTCCGCCGCTGAACCCTGCCACACGCCCAGGGTGCGCGTGGGCTTGCCGCCAACCTCCGCCGCCAGAGGCACAGTGGCGTCAATCACGGTGATTCCGGGTCGCAGGTGGGGCTGGACGTGCTGGAGCATTTCTGCGTGCCCGGCAAAGGGAACAGTCAAGACCACCAGGTCCGCCGCAGCAACCGCGGCGGCGTTTTCCATGCCTTCCACACACCCGGCGGCACCCGCCTTGCGTGCCACTTCTGCGGCTTTTTCGCGAGCACGCTCCGCGTCACGCGAACCGATGATGATGCTCTCGCCCGCCCGCGCCCATCGTTCGGCCAGCCCCATGCCCGCCGGGCCGGTGCCGCCCACCACCGCGATTTTCCGGCTCATGCTGTGTGCTCCGCCACCGCGGGCGCCCACGCCGAGGCATTTCCGGGAACGCGCAGCCGCGAGTACGTGGTGTTTCGCTCCGCGGGAATGCGGCCCAGTTCGCGGATGCGTTCGTGAAACTCCTCCGGGCTAACGTACTGCCCGGCGGTGGCGCCCGCCAGCCGCGAAATGTTTTCCTCCATCAGCGTTCCTCCGTAGTCGTTGGCGCCGGCCTGGAGGCAGAGCTGAGAGACGCGGCGGTTCAGCTTGACCCAGGAGACCTGAATGTTCGCGATCGAACCCGCGAGCAGAACACGAGCCAGCGCGTGCACCTTCAGGTGCTCAGCCAGCGTCGGGCCCGCGCGCGCCAGCCCCTGTTGGAAGAGCAGGGTGTTCTGGTGGACAAATCCCAGAGGCACAAACTCGGTAAAGCCTCCGGTCTCGCCCTGGATTTCGCGCAAGAGCAGAAGCTGCCGCACCCAGTGCTCCGGGGTTTCCATGTGCCCGTACATCATGGTGGACGTGGTGCGAATGCCGCACCGGTGCGCCGTAGAAATTACTTCGCGCCAGCGGGCCGCGGTGAGCTTGTTGCGGCTCAGCACCTGGCGCACGTCGTCATCCAGGATTTCCGCCGCGGTCCCGGGCAGGGTGTCCAGGCCGTTTTCCTTGAGCATCAGAAGATACTCGGCCAGCGGTATGCGCGTCAGTTCGACGCCATAAACAATTTCCATGGGAGAGAAGGCATGGATGTGCATGCCGGGTACAGCCAGCTTCACCGCGCGCAGAATGTCGCGATAGTACATGGCGGGAAGATCACGCGGCAGCCCGCCCTGGATGCAGACTTCCGTGGCCCCCATGTCCCAGGCCTCCTTGGCCTTGCGTGCCACATCCTGGAGAGAAAGGAAATACGCATCGTGTTCGCGAGGTCCGCGGCTGAAGGCGCAAAACTTGCACCCCACGAAGCAAACGTTGGTGAAGTTGATGTTGCGGTTGACGACGTAGGTCACGGTATCGCCCACCAGCACGCGGCGCAGCCGGTTCGCGGCCACCAGCAGCCCGAGCAGATCGTCGCCCTCGACCGCAGCCAGCCGCAGGCACTCATCGAGTGTGAGCACGCCGCCGTCGAGCCGCTGCGCCACTCGCTCCAGCAGGAAGCGGAGGTGGGGATTCATGCGGGTTGCGACATCCTTCCAGACCATTTCGGGAAAGTTTTCCAGTTCCGAATTACTGATCACTCGGTCCATGCTTCCTCGTCAGCGAAACAAGTCGCGCGCCGCGGGTCGCACCATGTCGCGCGCGCGCCCGCGTCCCTGCGCGTAGCGGAATCCTCGAATAATACACACCGGCGAGCGCGAAAGCTTGCCGCCGGCCAGGGCCGCCATGGCGGCAAGCTCGTCGGCCACCGCCTCCAGCGTCACCTTGAGCGGGTATCCGCGGGGATCGCGACGCCCGCGATAGTCGCGAAAAACCTTCATCCCGGCGACTCCGATGGCCACATCTGTAAGCCCCTCGCGCCACGGACGTCCCACGCTGTCCGTAACAATTACGGGGATGGAAAGCCGCAGCTGCTCTCGCAGAGCGTGATGCAATTCTTCCGCGGAGCGGTCGGGATCCAGCGGCAAAAGCACAGCGCTCCGGCCAGCATCAACGTTGGAGAGGTCCACGCCGCTGTTGGCGCAGACCACGCCGTGGCGCGTCTCCGTGATGAGCACGCCGCGCTGCATGCGCACCACGCGCCGGCACTCGGAGAGCGCCAATTCGACGACCCGGGCATCACTGCCCGAGCGCCGCGCCCAGCGCCGCGCGGCCGCCGACGGTGCGACTTTCCGCAACGGGACAATCCGCCCCTCGGCCTTGGAGACGACTTTATGTGTGATCACCAGGATGTCGCCGCTTACAAGGCGCAGTCGCTGCCGCTTCAGCGCGCGCAGAATAATCTCCACCAACCGGTCACCAGGCCGGACTTCCGGGATGCCGCGCACGGAAATGGCGCGCACCCCACGCGCGCGGTCAGGCATAGCGGGCCGCCGTCAGCCGTTCTTCCAGGTTCCAGGAACGCAACAGATGCTGTGCGCGGCACGTGTTCTTCGCCTCCAGGAGGGCGAGAAGGTCGGCGGGCCGATCCACGTCCAGCGCCAGCCCGGGCAGTTCCAGGACCACAACGGCCCTGCCCGTGGCCTCGGCCGCACGCCGATGCGGGAGGAAACTGTCATCGCCAAAGCGCAGTGGAAACAGAGCTGCCGGGCGGCGCAGCGCCGCGTTGGTGCCCCGTCCGTCGGCTGCGGGCACCAGAACCGTGCCTTCGGCCGGGGCCGCGTGCAGGATGCGCTCGAATTCGTGGGCCTGAACCAAAGGAACGTCTGCGGGAACCACCAGGGTCCATTGGGCGCCGCTGCTCTCGACGGAGCGTGTGGCCATCGCGATGGCATCGGTTTCGCCGGAATTCTCGTGGTCGCCAATAATCCCGAAACCCAACTCCTGTGCCCTTCGCCGGGCATGAACATCACTCGTGACCACGGTCACAGGCGGCCGCTTGCGCCATTGAGCGAGCGCCGCAAGCACGTCCTCCAGCATGGCTTGGGCCAGTTCGCGACGCTCCGCTGCGTTTAGCACTGGGGAAAGGCGCTGTTTGGCGTCTTCGAGGTTCTTGACCGGCACCAGAATCATGGCAGCATTTGCCTCAACGCGCCGCTCCGGCCGTGCGCAGCGAGGTGACGCCACGCAGCGCCGCTTCGGCCAGCGCCTTCTTATCGCCTTCCGATTTCATCACCGTTGGAGTGAAGACCGTGCCTACCCCCGCTGTTTCCAGGTCTGCTGCTTGTGAGGAATCGCTCTGGTCGGCAATCAGCAGATCCAGGAAGTCGGAATAGGCCCGAGCCACTCCAGAGGCGGAAACCTCGAGGTTCTGCATTCTCATCAAGTCGGCCGCCGGCCCGGAGACCGCCGCTCCGCCCACGATGGGGCTGATGGCTGCGACGGGAGCGGGAGTCTCGCGCAATGCCTCGCGGATGCCCGCGACAGCGAGAATCGGCCCGATGCTCGTGATGGGGTTGCTGGGCGCGACCAGGATGGCTTCGGCGTTCGCGATGGCATCCAGAACTCCGGGCGCCGCCACGGCCCGGTCGGAGCCGCGGAATCGGACCTCGCTGACGGGCACGCCATGGCGCTCGCGCACAAAATACTCCTCGAAGCCGAGCTCGCCAAGCGGGGTCATGACGCGTGTTTCCACCGGCTGGTCGCTCATAGGCAGCACACGCGACTCCACGCCCAGCCGCGCGGCGATTTCCCGCGTCACTTCGCTCAGCGGCTTGCCTGCGCGTAGCTCCGCAGTGCGAAACACGTGGGTTGCCAGGTCACGATCGCCCAGCCGAAACCACGCAGGTTCGCCGAGGCGTCGCATCGCTTCCAGGCATTCAAAGGTATCGCCCTCGATGCCCCATCCTCGCTCGCGGCTGAGAATTCCGGCCAATGCGTAAGTAATGGAATCGAGATCGGGAGAAATGTTCAGGCCCCAGCAGACGAAGTCGTCTCCGGTATTGACGACGGCCACGAGGTCGCGCGGTGCCACTACCTGCTTCAGGCCCTGGACAAACTTGGCGCCGCCCGTACCACCGGTAAGCACGACGATCATGCAGCCCTCCGCGCGTAGCCGTCGTCATCAGCCGCGGCACGCACTTTGTCTGCCAGCAGTCCGGGGCTCGATGTGATGCTGGACAGGAACTCCGGATACACCGTCAGGCGCGCGCGAAGTTCGCCTCCGGCGGCCGCGGTGCGCCGTTCCAACTCCTTCAAGTGCGGCCAGGGCGCTTCGGGGTTGATGTAATCGGGCGTCAGCGGCGAAACGCCGCCCCAGTCGTTGATGCCCGCCGCCAGCAGCCCCTCGTAGTCCGGGGCAGAGAGATTCGGCGGCGCCTGGATGTTCATTTCGCCCAGCCACAGACGCGCCACCGCCAGGGTGCGCAGCATCTCGCCGCGCGTGGGCCCGGGCCAGTGCGACATGGGTATGGTGGGCTTAGGCAGAAAGTTCTGCACAATCACTTCCTGGATGTGGCCGTAGCGGCCGTGCACTTCGCGGATGGCCAAAAGCGTATCCACGCGGTCCTCCGGCGTCTCCCCGATTCCCACCAACAGGCCGGTGGTAAAAGGAATGTTCTGCCGGCCGGCTGTCTCGATGGTTTCCAGGCGGCGCGCCGGTGGCTTGTCTGGCGCGCCGTCATGCGCCGCGCCGGGTGCGAGAAGCGCTG
>CAYRII010000021.1:0-19144 GCA_964424245.1 uncultured Terriglobales bacterium
CTCGTTATGGGGGTCGTGACCGTGAGGCCGGATTCGTTTTCCTTCGGCGGTCTGTCCCTCGCCACCGAGAGGGCCGTGGCGCATGCGCTGGCCATGCTCGACGAGGGCGCCGACCTGCTGGACGTGGGTGGGGAGAGCACGCGGCCGGGCTCCGCGGAGCGCGTCCCGGAAGAAGACGAGCTGCGCCGCGTGATCCCCGTCCTCGAAGGCATTCGCCGTCAACGGCCCGGCGCCGTGCTTTCGGTCGATACCTACAAGGCCGGGGTGGCGCGGGCGGCGGTGGCCGCCGGCGCGGAGATCATCAACGACATCAGCGCCTTTCGCTGGGACGCGCAGATGGCCGGGACCGTCGCCGAGCTGGGCTGCGGCGCCATTCTCATGCACATGCGCGGACGTCCGGAAGAATGGCGCGCCCTGCCCCCGCTGGAGAATCTCACCGGCCGCGTCCTGCGCGACCTGGCGCACTGGGCGCAGGACGCTCTCGATGCCGGCGTCCGGCGCGAATGCATGGTGCTTGACCCCGGCTTCGGCTTCGGCAAAAACTTCGCGGAGAACTATCCGCTGCTGGCGCGCTTCGAGGAGCTGCATGGCCTGGGCTTCCCGCTGCTGGCCGGGACCTCGCGCAAATCGTTTTTGGGCCGCACCCTGGCCCGCGACGCCAAGGACGCGCCCCCGGCCGAACGCCTCTTCGGCACTGTGGCCACGGTCACGGCGTGCATCCTCAAGGGCGCGCAACTGGTGCGCGTGCACGACGTCAAGGCCGCCGTGGATACGGCGCGCGTGGCCGACGAAATCCTCGCAGCCAAGGCTTGCCCGTAAGGACACAGAGAGCACAGGAGAGTGCTTCTGTTGGTTGTTGCTTCGGGTGAAGCGCCACGTGGACCGTCCCTGAATCCTTGCAATCTCTGTGTCCTCTGTGCCTCTGTGGCTAAAACGCTTTCTCCGAGTCCAGCAGGATGGTCACCGGGCCATCGTTCACCAGCTCGACTTGCATCATTTCCTGGAAGCGCCCGGTTGCGCAGCGCAGGCCGCGGGCCGCGAGGCGCGTGACGAAGTGCTCGTAGAGGCGGCGGGCGTCGGCCGGAGGAGCGGCGGCATCGAACGAGGGGCGTTTGCCGCGGCGCACATCGCCCAGCAGCGTGAACTGCGACACCACCAGGGCTTCGCCCCCGGCATCGTGAATCGCCAGGTTCATCTTGCCGTCGGCATCCTCAAAGATGCGCAGGCCGGCGACTTTCCCGGCGAGGTAGTCGGCGCCGGCCTCGCTATCGCCCTGGGCCACGCCCACAAAAACCAGCAGCCCGGGGCCGATGCCGGCCACCTGTTCTCCGTTGACCGAGACTGCCGCTCGCTTCACCCGCTGGACCACGGCGCGCATAGGCATCAGTTTCCCGTTTCAAGATGCAAGTTGCAAGTTGTGCTCGCGTCGCGCGCAGGAGTTGACGCCCGTGCCCGCCGAACCTAGAATCCTCTCTTTCCCGCGACCAGGAGGAAGTCCATCATGCGGCATTCCTTGAAGTCCCTGCGGTGCTTGGCCGGCGCTGGCCTGATGCTGTTGGCGCTGGCATCGGCAGCCGCGGCCCAGGACGTTGTGATCCGCGGCGGCACCATCCTCACCGTGACCCACGGCACCATCCAGAACGGCAGCGTGTACATCAAGGACGGCAAGATTGCGGCGCTCGGCGAGAAGGTAGAGGCGCCGGCTTCGGCCACCGTGATCGACGCCACCGGCAAGTTCGTCACCCCCGGCATTATCGACTCGCACGGGCACATTGCGCTGGACGGAGACGTGAACGAGATCACCAGCCCCATCACGCCCCACATGATGATGGAGGACGCCTTTGATTACGACGACAAGGGCATCTACCGCGCGCTGGCCGGAGGAGTGACCACGTCGCTCCTGCTGCACGGCTCCGCCAACATGATTGGCGGCCAGGCGCTGGTGATCAAGCACAAGTACGGCAAGGGGCGCGAAGAGATGCTTTTCCCCGGCGCGCCACGCTCCATCAAGTTTGCCAGCGGCGAGAATCCCAAGCGCGTTTACGGCGGCCGCCAGCAGATGCCTTCCACCCGCATGGGCAACTTTGCCGTGCAGCGCCAGGCGCTGGCCGAGGCCCGAGACTACATCCGCGAGTGGGAGGAGTACGAGGCCAAGGTGGCCCGCGGCGACCAGGAGGCCAAGCGCCCCAAGCGCGACCTCAAGCTGGAGGCGCTGGCCGACGTCCTGCGCGGCAAGCTGCTGGTGCAGATCCACTGCTACCGCGCCGACGAGTTCCTCACCGAAATGGCCATGGCGCGCGAATTTGGCTACAAGGTCCGCGCCTTCCACCACGCTCTCGAGGTCTACAAAGTGGCGGAGCAGGTGGCGGCCGAAGGTGTCGCTATGGCCACCTTCGCCGACTGGTGGGGCTTCAAGCACGAAGCCTGGGACGCCGTTCCCTGGAATGCGGTGCTCTCCATGCGCAAGGGCGTGCGCGTGGCCATCAAGAGCGACTCCGGAGACTTTGTGCGCCGCCTGAACCAGGAGGCGGCCAAGACCATTCGCTACGGCGGCGCCACCCAAGACGAAGCGCTGCGCATGATCACCCTGAACCCGGCGTGGATCATCGGCGTGGATGACCGCGTGGGCTCGATTGAGGTGGGCAAGGACGCTGACCTGGTGGTGTGGAACAGCCACCCGCTTTCCAGCTACGCCCTCGCCGACGTGGTCTTGATTGACGGCGAGGTCTACTTCAACCGCGCGCTGCCGGGCTTTGGCATGCCGCAGTACAGGGAGGGACAATGATGCGCGCCAACCGCTTGCAACTCGCGATTCTGGCTGTTCTGGCCGCCCTGGGGATGGCCGCCGGCGCGGCCCTGGCACAGGCTCCCCAAGGCGCCGTGGCCCTGCGCGGCGGCAAAGTGATGACCATCACCCACGGCACCATTGAGAATGGCGTGGTGGTGATGGAAAACGGAAAGATCACGGCTGTGGGTGCGGCAGGCGCGGTGCAGATTCCCAAAAACGCGCGCGTCATCGATGCCGGCGGCATGACCGTGTACCCCGGCCTGATCGACTCCGAGACCCACCTGGGACTGAGCGAGATTACGCTCGATCCCGCCACCAATGACATGGTGGAGCCCAGCGACGAGATCACGCCGCACATGCACGTCTATGATGCCTTTCACGCCGAGTCGGAGCTGATTCCGGTGGCGCGCATCAACGGCATCACCAACGCCATCGTGGCCCCGGCGTCCTCCAACACCCTGCCCGGGCAATCTTCCTTCGTGCAGCTCGACGGCCGCTCCAGTGACGAAATGCTGCTCGAGCGCGACGTTGCCCTGCCGCTCAACTTCACCGGCGAGCAGCGCCGCACGGGAAACGGCGAGGGCCGCAAGTTTCCTTCCACGCGCATGGGCATGGCGGCGCAGTTGCGCCAGACCTTCCTCGACGCCCAGGAGTACGTTCGCAAGCTGGAGGAATACGAGAAATCGCAGGCCGAGAAGGACACTCAGCCCGCCGGGGAAAACGGGAAGCGCAAGACCAAAGAGCGTCCCAAACGCGACCTCACGCTCGAGGCTCTGCTGCCCTACTTGAGCGGCAAGAAACCCGTGGTGCTGGCCGCCGAAGAGGGCAGCGATTTGAAGACGGCGCTGCGCCTGGCCGACGAGTTCGGCCTGAAGGTGGTTCTGAATCACATCAGCCACTCGCGCGACCTGCTGGATGAGATCGCCGCGCGCAAAGTGCCGGTGATCGTGGGCCCCATTTACGAGCGCCCCAAGGACCACGAGCGCTACGACGCCGTCTTCCGCCTGCCGGCGGAGCTGGCCCGGCGCGGCGTCAAGATCGCGTTTGCCTCCTGGGACGAGCACAACGTGCGCAATCTTCCCTACCAGGCCGGGTACGCCGTGGCCTTCGGCCTGCCCTACGAAGAGGCCATCAAGGCGCTGACCATCTATCCCGCGGAAATCTGGGGTGTGGCCGGCCATCTGGGCTCGCTGGAAGTGGGCAAGACGGCCAACGTGGTGGTGGCCAATGGCGACCCGCTCGACGTCAAGACCGACGTCAAGCGCGTCTTCATCGCCGGGCGGGAGATACCAATGGAAAGCCGCCAGACGCTCCTGCGCGATCAGTATTCGCCGCGCTAGAGCCGTGGGGCGAAACCCGGTTCGCCGGGAGGGAATGGATTTGTGTAGAAAAGCTTCGCGCTCGCGTCTACCGTGGCCAGCCGCGCGTTGACTTGACTTTTGCGTCCGGCCTAACATGCACGCGCAACGGCGGTTCCGGTCTTGGTCGGCAAGACAATTTCGCACTATCGCATCCTGGACAAGCTAGGCCAGGGCGGTATGGGTGTGGTCTACCGCGCGGAGGACACACGCCTGGGCCGCTGCGTGGCGCTGAAGCTCTTGCCGGAAGACCTTGCCAATGACCGGCAGGCATTGCAGCGCTTTCAACGCGAGGCGCGGGCCGCCTCGGCGATGAACCATCCCAATATCTGCACTCTGTATGACATCGGAGAAGAGGCGGGCCAGCACTTCATCACAATGGAGCTGCTGGAAGGCCAGACGCTGGAGACGCTCCTCGGCGCCCGGCGGCCGGAAATCGAACGCGTGATCGAACTCGCGAGGGCGATCGCTGAAGCCCTCGTCGCGGCCCATGCCCAGGACATCGTGCACCGCGACATTAAGCCCTCCAATGTGTTTGTCACCGTGCGCGGAGAGGCCAAGGTGCTGGATTTTGGGGTCGCCAAGCTGGCGCCCGCAGCCCAGACGAATGCCGGTACGGAAGGAACAACGCCCTATGGAACCACTGAAACAACCCTCACGGGCACTGGCGTAGCCGTAGGCACGATGTCCTACATGTCCCCGGAGCAATTGGAGGGAAAGGAGCTCGACTTTCGCAGCGACATTTTTTCCTTCGGGGTCCTTTTGTATGAGATGGCGTCTGGTGCGCACCCGTTCTCCGGAGCCAGCCCGCCTTCGACCATCGCCAACATCCTGACCGCCGAGCCCGTTCCCCTCGCGCAGCGCAGTCCGGTGGCGCCTGCGGAATTGGACAGAATCGTCCGCAAGTGCCTGCGCAAGAAAGCCGATCAGCGCTATCAATCCACCCGTGATCTGGTCGTCGACTTGCAGAATCTGAAACATGACACGTCAACCGCCACGCGCCCCGCTCTCGCTCCCATGCCCGCCGAAGAAGAGAGCCTCGCTCACCGCTGGATCCGCTTCTTCGCGCCCAGTGCGCGCCGCTGGTGGGAGATCAACCACATGTTCGCCGGCCTCGCTTACCCACTGTTGGCGTACGTCGCCTGGTATCTCTCTCGGTTCCCGCTTACGCACCGTTCGTGGTGGGCGCCCCTCTTTTCCGGCCTCATCGTCTGCACCGCCGCCACGGCAACCTTGCGCCTCTATTTCGTTGTCACTGGCGCTTTCAGTCCGCAGGCGCTGGCCGCCGAGGTCCGGCGCTGGTCGTGGATCGTGAAATGGGCTACCGCCGCTTTTTGGGTCTTCTTCGCGGTCCTCTCCACTTTGACCATCGAGGCAAGGCCCGGCGTTTCCGCCTTCCTTCTGGGATTCTCGCTCTCAGGATTCATCGTCGCCTGCATGGTCGAGCCCGCCATCGAACGGAACGCGTTCCCGCATGCCTTCACGCCCAGACCGGATTCGCCGCCCGGCCAGCAGTTGGGACGCGTCATGGCAGGCGCCCAGTTCCTGCTGGCGATCATGTTTGCGTCGAGCGCATGGCGCCTCAGCTTTCTTGCCGGAGAAGTTGTGCAGAGGTGGGCTGCGTCTGATCCGCGGCAGTCCGGCACCCCGCCCGCCGAATCATTCCTGCTCTTTGCGCTGTTTCTCTTGCTTGTACTGCTGGCCGTGGTCTGGGTCGCTACTTCCTGGCAGATGTGGGTCAGTCCCGTACCCATGGCGCGCACGTTTCGCCGATGGATTGTCTATTTCCTCGTGTCGGACTACTTGGCGGTCATGTTCGGCTTCGTTCTTATCATGAGGCTGCGACCAGGATTTGAGTTTGGATTCGCGTTTCTCATCATGGCGCTCTTGCTTGCCTTGCCCGTGGGACAGGTGCTGGTCGCCTCCCGGCTTGATACCCTGCCGCGGCCATCTACCGTCGAGTTGCTCTTGCCCTGGACGGCGCACTCAGAAGATTCCGCGGAACGCCCGCAGAGGCTTGCCTGGACCATCGCGGGATTGCAACTGGTGTTCATTGCCCCGGCCCTGGCCGGTTTCCTCACGCAATCGGACTACCTCGAATGGGCCCTCATCGCCTCGGATGCTCCGCGCAAGTCCGCATTCGTCATTCTTTCCATGGGCGCCTCGGCCGTGGCCGGAATCGTAATCACAATCACAATTGTTGCCGCTGGTGAGAAGGCGCTGAAAAACTTTGTCCGTTTCTTTCCACTCATCCTTTTGATGGACTTTCCGGGTGCTATGCCGCTGTTGTTCATTACCTTCGAGAGCACAAACCTGGTCTCCACGCTGCTCCTGTTGCCGGTTTTGGCGGCTGTGCCCTTCGTGCAGCGCCGTTTGGCTCTGGCAGGGTTGCGACCTTCACCGTGAATTCTTGCGGAATGCTCCTGGCTGCCTCCCGAACCGTCGCCGAGGAGCTCTGGCCCCGGTGCGTTTGACCCATTTCACCCGCAGCAGTTAGGATGGCAATCGGCCCGCGCGGGGCTTTCTTTACACACTTTCTGCCCGCAAGTAGACTACTTGCTTTACCCAGATCGCAGAGGAGGCGCACGATCCATGGCTGGCGTTGAAGAAAAGGTCAAACAGATCATCGTGGAGCAGTTGGGAGTCGACGAAGGCGAGGTCACCCAGAACGCGTCTTTCGTGGACGACCTGGGCGCTGACTCGTTGGATACCGTGGAGCTGGTGATGGCGTTCGAGGAAGCCTTCGAGATCGAGATTCCCGACGAAGACGCGGAAAAAATCCGCACCGTGAAGGACGCCGTCGACTACATCGAAAAGACCGCAAAAGCCGGGAAGTAACGCTGCCTCGGCGGGCTTCTGGAACCGCGGCGTCGCCCTGGGAACGCATCGCGCCGTCGCCGCGGTTTCCGGGAGAGAATCCATGCATTGCGAGGGACCTTCCCTTTGGGACGTCGCGTCGTTGTAACCGGGGTGGGCCTGATCTGCGCGGTGGGAAACACCGCCGAGGAGACCTGGCAAAACCTGCTTGCAGGCTGCAGCGGCGTGGCCCGCATCACCCACTTTGACGCCGCCGATTTTGCCTGCCAGATCGCCGCCGAAGTCAAAAACTTCGACCCCCTGAACTTCATCGAGAAAAAAGAAGTCAAGAAGATGGGCCGCTTCATCCATCTGGCGTTGGCGGCCGCCGACGAGGCCATGAAGCAGGCCGGCCTCAAGGTCACGCCGGAAATGGGCCCGCGCGTGGGCGTGCACATCGGCTCCGGCATCGGCGGATTCGACGTCATCGAGCGCGAGCACGAAAACCTGCTCCAAGGCGGCCCGCGGAAGATCTCTCCCTTTTTCATTCCCGCCGCCATCGTCAACCTCGCCGCCGGGCATGTCAGCATTCGCTACGGTGCCCAGGGCCCCAACGAGGCCACGTGTACGGCCTGCACCTCCAGCGCCCACTCCATCGGCGACGCTTTTGAGATCATCGCGCGCTGCGACGCCGAGGCCATGATCGCCGGCGGCACCGAAGCCGCCATCACCCCCATGGGCGTGGGCGGATTTGCCGCCATGCGCGCGCTTTCCACGCGCAACCACCAGCCGGAAAAAGCCAGCCGCCCCTGGGACAGCGATCGCGACGGCTTCGTCGTGGGCGAGGGCGCCGGCATCTTGATCCTCGAGGAGCTGGAGTTCGCCCGCAAGCGTGGCGCGAAAATTTTGGCGGAGATTATCGGCTACGGCATGAGCGGCGACGCCTATCACATCACCCAGCCCGCCGAGCAGGGCGACGGCGCTTTCCGCGTGATGCGCAACACCCTGGCCGATGCCGGCGTCCAGCCGCAGGACGTCGACTACATCAACGCCCACGGAACTTCCACTCCCATCGGCGACCGCCTGGAGACCATCGCCATCAAGCGCGCCTTCGGCGAGCACGCCAGCAAGGTGGCCGTGAGCTCCACCAAGTCCATGACCGGGCATCTGCTGGGCGGCGCCGGCGGCCTCGAGGCGGGCATCACCATCCTCGCCCTGCGCGATCAGAGGCTGCCTCCTACCATCAATCTCGACCACCAGGACCCGGAGTGCGATCTGGATTACGTCCCCAACCAGGCGCGCAAGGCCAGGGTCAACATCGCGCTTTCCAATTCCTTTGGATTCGGCGGCACCAACGGCTCGTTGCTGTTCCGCCGCTGGGAGGAATAGGCTTCCTCTCCGCCGCCGCTGCGCTGCACGCGCTCCAGAAACAGCAAAGCGCGGGCCGCTAAGCCCGCGCCGCTTGCGCCACCGCCCCGGAGCCAGGAGGCATGGGGCCCCGGAGCAGCTTCTCGAGGGAGAAACCCGCCTCAAATCTCGCCGGTCGTCTCCTTGTGCAAGTGCAGCTCCTGCATTTCTTTGTGCAGACGCTCCATTTCGCGCCGCACGTTGTCCCGGGCTTCCTTGTGGACGCGTTCCATTTCCGGACGCAGTCGTTCCATTTCCTGTCTCGCCTTCTCCACTTCACGCCGCGCCTCGGCATGAGCCTGGCGGCGCGCGCGATCCATTTCCGGACGCAGCCGGTTGAGCTCGATCTTCAGCTCTTCCATCTCTTTTCCGAAATCGCTCCAATCGAAATCGGGGACCTCGAAAAAGTAGGAGGAGTCCTCGTCCTTGCTCTCCGGCAGGTTGAGGGAAACGCTCTGCTCGCGCTTGTCGCGCACGATGCCCAGGGCCACTTTGCCGCTCTTGCGCCGCATGGCGCTGCGCCAGTCGCCGGTGTCGCCAATGCTTTCGTTTTCCACTTTCACGATCACGTCGCCCGCACGCACGCCCGCAGCCTCGGCGGGACTGCCCTTTTCCACCGAGCGCACCAGGACGCCCTTGCCGTCCTTGACGCCGAAAAATTCCCCGAGCTGGTGGGTCAGGTTCTCCACCACCAGGCCGTTGCTCCTGGAGCTGGCGCGCACCACCACGTCAAACTTGGGAATCACGATGCGCGGAACCTTTAACGGCGTCCGGATTTTCACCTTGGGCGCCATGGAAATGTATTGGTTGCGCTCGGCGAGCGTCACGCTCAAAGCCAGCGGCTGGCCCTCGCGCATGATGCCCAGCTTCACCGTGCGTCCGGGGGGCGTCTCGTGGATCATGCGCCGTAGAGTCTCGGTGCTCTCCACGCGCGCGCCGTTGAACTCCAGGATTACGTCCTGGGACTTGAGTCCGGCCTTGCCGGCAGGCGCGTCCTGGTCCACCATCGTAATTTCCACGCCGCGCTCCTCCTTCAGCTTCAGCGCGCGCGCGCGCTCCGCACTGACGTCGGAGATGTCCACGCCCAGGTACGAGCGCGATCCCGAATAGGCCACGGCGTCGTCACCCGCCCACACCACCACCGGGGCTTCGCCCGGATCACCCGGCTCGCCGTTTGCCGCCAGATAGACCGACCCCGCTCCGGCCAACAGCGGGATCGCCAACAGCAAAACGACGCCGTACCATTTCATGTTTCGCATACATCCTCCGTATCTCGATCCTTACTTGCTGCCCATTTCTACTGTTTGCCGCGGCGGATTTCGATGTTGCCGGCGGTGGTGCGCAACTTGAGCAACGCACCGCCTCCGTTCAACGAACCTTCCGCCCAGATTTGTTTCGGGCCGTACGAACCGCCTTCCGAGAACACCTTGAGCTCGGGGAAATCGCTGCGGATGTTGTGCCCGTCACCCAAGTCCACCAGCGCGCGCACCGAAACCGCCAGCGACGCCGGCAGATACACGATCACGTCGCCCGCCGTGGTCGCCAGTTCCGAGGGAGTAAAGTTCTCCCGGGTGCCTACAAACTCGGCCACGATGCCGCCCGCGGCGGTCTCCGCCGTCACGCCGTGGGTCAGGTTCAGCAGCTTCAAGCCACCGCCGGCCGTAGTCGCCGTCACTCGCCCCTTGGCTCCGCCTAACCGGATTCCGCCGCCCGCCGAGTTCAGCACCACCACCGAGCCCGCGTTGCCTACCGCGATGGCGCCGCCCGCCGTGGTGGCGTGCAGGTCGCCCGAGCATTCCGTCACCTGGATGCTGCCGCCCGCGGTCGCCAGTTCGGCTGCGTTATGCGCGGTGCCCACTTCCACGCTTCCGCCCGCCGTGGTTGCCTTCAGCCGGCCGCGCACCGAGCGCACGCTAATGCCGCCGCCCGCCGTGTCCACGGTGACGTCACCGCCTATGTTGCCCACCTCAATGCCGCCGCCCGCCGTGCTCGCCCTCACCAGGCCGCCAATCTCATCCAGCCACAGGCCACCGCCGGCCGTATCGGCCTCCACCTTGCCGGTAATGTTTCCCGCTTTAATGCCGCCACCCGCGGTGCTCAGGCTGACCACGGCCACCTCCCGGGGCACTCGCAGGATGAATTCCGCCGAAACGCCGTTCTGCCGCCGGTGCTGCTCCCAGTCGGCCTCGAAGACGGCCTTGTTCGCGCGGCTCCACGCGGTGATGCGCATGGCCTGGAACCGCCGCCGCGCCTCCGCTTCGTCCATTTTGTAGGCGCGTTTGCGGATGGTGTAGGTGATCTCCGACTGCGCACCGCCCATCACCTCGATGCCTCCTGCCAGCGTCTTCACCTGCACGGAGCGCGCGGCGGGCAGCGTTCCTGTGATCTCTTCCACCCACTTGTGGCCGTCTTTGTAGACGCGGCTTTGCGCGCCGGCCGGTTCCTGCGCCTGCGCGCCGCTCACGGCCAGCAGGGCCACAAGTGCTGCGGATACGAATTGCAATGCGTTGGTTCTCATGATTCCCACTCTCATCTCCAGCAAGTCTTGTTGCGCAAGTTCCCCTCCCGGCCCTTGCGGACCGGGCTAATCAATCTCCGGCAGCGAGTTCAGCACGCGCCGCGATTCCGACCGGATGTAGTGGCTCTGGTCGCTCGTGGCCAGTTGTTCCAGCGCCACGCGCACGCTGGCGTCGGCCCGCACTTCCTGCAGGATCCGGATGGCCTCGGTGCGCACCCCGGCGTTGGGATCGTTCACCAGCGCCTCCAGCACGGCGTCGCGCACCCGGATGTCGCCGCGCACGTAGGCGCGCAGCCCGTCCAGCGCCTTCAGCCGCACTCCGGGGTTCTGGTCGTAGCGCAGCGCATACATCAGCGCCTCGCGCACGCGGTCGTCTTCCGGCTTTTGCCTCAGCAGGTCAATCGAGTCCAGGCGCAGCCCGGAATTGCTGTTGTTGCGCGCCGCGTAGAGCAGAAGCTCCTGGATGCGCGGGTCGTCCAGCCGGCCTTCGGTGGATTCGGTGAGCGTGCGGTCGTAGCGGATCTCGACGCGCTCCGAGCCCGGCTCCTGCGTAATCGTGCGAATGCCCGCGATGGTGGCCTCGCTGGGCGACACCGCAGAGTTCAAGCCCGGGCTGCGCCGCGAGGTGATTCCGTAGGTGGTCATGATGCCCGCCGCAAAGCCCGCCATGAGGATGGCCGCGGCCAGCGCCGGCGAATAGCGCACCTGACGCAGCCACGCGCCGGGATCGAATACCCAGCGCTGCCATCCCGCCACCTGTTCGGCGTGCTCCAGCGACTCCTGCAGGCGCATGCGCGAAGCCGCCAGCAGATTGGGCGTGGGCTCCATGCTGGGCCGCGCCGCCATCTGCTGGTGCCAGCGGCGGGTCGCTTGCAGCTCCTCCCCGCACTCGGAGCAGCGTTCCACGTGCCGCTCCAATTCGTGCCGGGCGTCATCCGCCATCTCGTCGTAGACGTACTCGATCAGGCTTGCCTTCACCCATTCGCAGTTCATTGCCCTTACTCCTTATCTCATCTCCGCCAGCGTGCCGCGCAGCTTCTGCGTGGCCCGGAAAAGCGTGTTCTTCGCCGTGTCTTCCGTGGTCTCCAGCATCTCGCCGATGGTGCGCAGCTTGAGGCCGTGATAGTGCTTCAGCTCGAACACCATGCGCTCCCGCGGCGTCAGCCGCTCCAGCGCTCCGGCGATCCGCGCCCCCAGCTCCCGCCGCAGCAGGTCGCGCTCCGGGTTGGCGCCCGCCCGCGGGTCCGCCACCTGGTCCAGCAGGTTGTGCTCCGCGCCGTTCTCGTCCACCGCCACCGCGCTGTTTTCCTTGCGCACCTTCTTCTTGCGCAGGTGGTCCAGGCACAGGTTCACCACTATGCGGTAGATCCACGTGTAAAACGAGCACTCGAAGCGGAAGTTGCCCACGTTGCGGTAGGCCTTCAGGAAGGCTTCCTGGAAAATGTCCTGGGCATCCTGCTCGGAGCGCGTCAGGTTCAGCGCCAGGCGCAGCACCGCTTGGTCGTACTGCCGCACCAGCTCTTCGAAGGCGGCGCGATTGCCGCGCTGCGCCTCGCGGATCAGGGCGCTGTCGTCCACGCGGCTCAGAGAGTGGCTGACCATGTGCTCTTGAGCAAGGCCCGTTCCTGAACTGCTGCTGCCTGCCACGTGCCAACCTGTCAGTATTTCGGCCGGCATCGCATCTCCCGCAGGGTCCGGGACACGCATCCAGCGCGTCCCCGCTTCACCGCTCGCTTACATACTCTTGGACGATGCGCGGCAGGGATTGTGAGCAGCCATTATAGGTGTACGCGATGGGTTCTAAAGGTCAGGGGGCCGCGTTTTTCCCGGCCATCCTTCGGTCCCCCCGACCGACCTGGTCCCCACCCCACCGTTGTCATCCTGAGCGCAGCGAAGGATCTATGCATTTGCGTTTTGCTTTTCCTGACCGCTGACCGCTGCCCGCCGACCTCTTGTCATTCCGAGCGCAGCGAGGAATCTGCTTTCGCCGGCCGACCGCGAAGCCGCGCGAGTCGAGGAATCCCCGGTATGTCTCAACTAACTCGTTGAAAACAAGCCGCGAATAAACCATCTCGACAATACAACCATTATGCTATAATATGTATCTGAACATTTACTTCAGGAAATCTCGATGCCCCTCTCCTCCTCCTCTGCCAAGGCTCAGGGAGAAGAGGTCGAAGTCCGCTTCCTGCTCCAGGCCCTCACCCTCGGCCTTGCCGTTGCCAAGCCCTACGGGGATAACGTTCCCTACGACTTCATCGTGGACAACGGCCGCCGCACCTTCCGCGTGCAGGTCAAGAGCGTCAGCCGCTTCGACCTCGGCTCCTATCGCCTCTCCACCGCCCGTGGCGGTCGCGGCAAGTCGCCTTACTCGCCCCGCGAGATCGACTTCCTCGCCGCCTACATCATCCCCGAAGACGCCTGGTACCTCATTCCCGTGCGCGCCTTCGCTCCGCGCAAGTCCCTGCGCCTCTGTCCCGCCAACGGCCGCCCCGGCTCCCGTCCCCGCCGCCTCGAACGCTACCGCGAAGCCTGGCACTTGCTCACGCGATGACCTCTGTCGCGGTGGCCTCCTTCGTGTTGCCTTTGTGACCTTTGTGGTGAGTCTTGTTTCCCTTCGTCATCCTCCGGATCCAGCCGATGTTGAGCCGCTTCGCAGGCGTGAGCGAAGCGGGAGCCTGCGGGCGAAATCCTGAGCGCAGCGAAGGACCTCTATGGCGGAGGGAGGTCAGGCCGGAAGATCGCCTGTCACTGATTGGATTCCCTCGCCATCCTTCGGCCCCGACCGACGCCGGAGCGCAGCGATGGCCGAGGGAGGGCACGCCGAAGGATGGCCCGCCCAAAAACACTACGGCCGGCGGTCTACTGATCCCCGCCGGCCGTGAAAAAACTACTCCGCTTCCTTTTCTTTCTCCACCACCACCTTCACCGTGGCGGTGACGTCGCGGTAGAGCTTCACCGGCACCGCGAACTCGCCCAGCGCCTTGATGGGTTCATCAATCTGGATCTTGCGCCGGTCCACGGTAAAGCCCTGCGCTTCCAGCGCCTCGGCAATGTCGCTCGAAGTCACCGAGCCGAACAGGTGGTCGTGCTCGCCGGACTTGCGCGTCAGTGTCACCGTGACCGCGCTCAGTTGCGCCGCCAGCGCCTCGGCGTCCGCCTTGTCCTGTACGGAGCGGCGCACCGCCGCCGCCTTCATCTGCCCGATCACGGCGCGATTCCCCGGCGTGGCCTCAATGGCCAGCTTGCGCGGCAGAAGATAATTGCGCCCATAGCCGTCGGCCACCTTCACCACTTCGCCCCGCGCGCCCAGCTTGGGTACGTCTGTTTTTAGGATGACTTCCATCCGATACGCTCCTTGTAGAGTCCTGTTGCCCCGCTCCCTCAGCGGGACGCGAAGGGCAGAAGCGCAATGTTGCGCGCCTGCTTGATGGCCAGCGACAGCCGGCGCTGGTGCGGTGTGCACACCCCGGTGATGCGCCGCGGCACGATCTTGCCGCGCTCGCTCACGAATTGCTGGAGCATGCGGACGTCTTTGTAATTGATGGCGTCAATCTTCTCCACGCAGAACTTGCACACCTTCTTGCGGCGGAAAAACCGACGCCCCCCCTCGCGCGGCCCCGAACTCGAACGCGGTCCCCGGTCCCGGCGCGCTGCCGGACGGGGCGAAGGCGCAGTCGGCGCCTCTTCTTTTGGCGCTTCCGCTTTGGGCGCTTCCGCCGGGGTACCGTTTTTCATCTCTTCGTCAGCCATGCTTCTCCTTCCGGGCCGGCCTCGGGGCCGCGCCCGCTTGCACTTCGATTAGGCGCTGGCGGCCGCCGGCTCGGTGCCCGTTGCGGCCCCCGCTTGGCTGCTGCGGCGCACCCGCGAGTCGCGGATCTTCTTTACCTTGGCCATGCGTTTTTGCTCTTCGTCCACGCGCACGGTGAGAAACTTGATCACCGGCTCGGTCACGCGCATGCGCCGCTCCAGCTCGTGCACGCTCGTGCCCGGGCCTTCCACCGTCAGCAGGACGTAGATGCCGTCCTGGAACTTGCGCACCGTGTACGCCAGGCGGCGGCGGCCCATGCGTTCCACCGCGGTCACCGTTCCTCCCGCCCCTTCCACGCTCGCTTGCAGCGCGCTCACCAGCTTGTCCACCTCTTCGTCCGCCATGTCAGGCCGGACGATGAACATCACTTCGTAGGTTCGTTGCATTCGTCTTCTCTCCTTCCCGGCTCCGGTGCGCTGTCAGGCCGCACCCGCGCGGGAACTCTCGTTATCCAGCCGGGGCTGCTTCGCTGCCGCCGGCCGCCGCAGCCGGCCGCCGGTTGAACCGGTTCATGGCCTGCTCCACGCCCTCTTCCAGAATCACCTGCACCGCCTCGGCGGCGCGGTCCAGCACTTCGTCCACCCGCCCCAACTGCGCCTTGCGGAAGGGCGAGAGCACGTAGCGCGCTCCGTCCCCCACTTCATGGTCCGGGGCAATGCCTAGGCGCATGCGCAAAAACTCGTCCGTTCCCAGCGCCCCCAGAATCGACTCCAGACCGTTGTGTCCTGCCGAGCCGCCCCGCTTCCGGATGCGCACCGTTCCCAGCGGCAGGTCCAGCTCGTCGTAAATCACCAGCAGGTCGCGCGTCGCATCCGCTTCCGCCGCCTCCACCAGTTCCCGCACCGCCATGCCGCTCAGGTTCATCCACGTTTCCGGCTTGGCCAGCAGCACCTCGTTCCCCGCCAGCTCCACTTTGGCGGTCAGCGCGCGGCAGCGCCGGTTGTTGACGCTCGCCCCGCATTGCTCGGCGATGCGATCCACCGCCAGGAAGCCGCTGTTATGCGGCGTGAACTGATACTCGATGCCCGGGTTGCCCAGCCCCACAATCAGCTTCACGCCTTCTCTCCCGCCCCGCCGCAACCCGGCGCGCGGGCCGCGGCTGGCGGCCTCACTACTTCTTCTCTTTCTTCTCGGTCTTGGGCGCCGCTTCCGCTTCCGCCTCGCCCTCAACCTCCTGCTTGCCCTTCTTGATGACTTCCGGCTCCGCCGGCTCCGCCGCCACTTCCAGCGCAGCCTCCGGCGTCGCCACCACCTCTTCCTTCACGGCCACGATGTGGGCCACGGCCTGGTTGGCGTCCGTCAGGAAGCGCAGCCGCTCGCCGTGCGGCAGGTCGGACACGCGTATCACCTGGCCGAACACCAGCTCGGAAACGTCCACGTCAATGTGGCTGGGGATGTCGCCCGGCAGGCACTCCAGCTCCACCTCGCGCAGGATCTGCTCCAGGATGCCGCCTTGCTGCTTCACTCCGGCGGCCTCTCCCTGCAGCACGATGGGCACCTTCACCTTCAGGCGCTCGTCCATGGCAATGCGCTTCAGGTCCACGTGCAGCAGCGCGCCTTTCACCGGCTCGTACTGCCAGTCCACGATCATGGCCTTGGTGGTTTCGGCGCCCACGGCCAGTTCAAAGATGGTGTTGTGGCCCGCGTCGGAGTGCAGGATTTGCGTGATGGCCTTGGGATCCACCGCCACCGCCACGGTTGCCTTCTTGGCGCCGTAGACCACCGCCGGGATGGCGCCCGAGCGGCGCAGCCGCCGCGCTTCATTCTTGCCGCGCGATTCCGCTGCCCGCGGCCGCGCTTCAATCTTGGTTTCTGTTGGCATCGCTTCCCATTCCTTTTCCCTTCCTCTAACTGAACAGCGAACTCACCGACGTCTCTTCGTGGATCGACTGAATGGCGCGGCCGATCAACCCGGCGATGGTCAGCACTTTGATCTTGCCCAGCTTGCGCGCCGCCGGCCGCAGCGGGATGGTGTTGGTCACCACCACCTGCTCCAGCCGCGAGGCCGCAATGCGCTCCAGCGCCGGCCCCGAAAGCACCGCGTGCGAGGCGCAGGCGTACACCGAGACCGCTCCCGCAGCCAGCAGCGCTTCCGTCGCCTTCACCAGCGTTCCCGCCGTGTCGATCAGGTCGTCGAGGATCAGGCAGGTGCGCCCGTCCACGTCGCCGATCACGTGCATCACCTCTGCCACGTTGATGTCCGTGCGCCGCTTGTCCATGATGGCCAGCGCCGAATCCATCTTCTTGGCAAAAAACCGCGCCCGCTCCACGCCGCCCGCATCCGGCGAGACCACCGTCAGATTCGGCAGGTTGAGCTCGCGGAAGTAGCTCACCAGCACCGGCGAGGCAAACAAATGGTCCACCGGGATGTTGAAAAATCCCTGGATCTGCGGCGCGTGCAGGTCCACCACCACCGCGCGGTGCGCTCCTGCCGTGGTCAGCAGGTCCGCCACCAGCTTGGCGGAAACCGGCACCCGCGGCTTGTCCTTGCGGTCCTGCCGCGCGTACCCAAAGTACGGAATCACCGGCGTGATGCGCCGCGCCGACGCGCGCTTCAGCGCGTCGATCATCAGCAGCAACTCCATCAGGTGCTCGTCCACCGGTTCCGACGTGGGTTGCACCACGAACACGTCCGCGCCGCGCACGTTTTCCAGGATCTGCACGTACACCTCGCCGTCGGAAAAGCGCGCCACCTCCGCCTGCGCCCGCGGGATCCCCAGAAAGGCGCAAACCTCGTTGGTCAGCGGTTCGTTCGCCGGCCCTGTAAAGATCTTGAACTTGTCGTCGCGCCGCGCCGGCTTCGGCCTGCGCTGGCCCTTGGGCTGCGTCGCCTGCTGGTTCTTTTTCTCCGTCGCCGTTGCCACCGTCGCCATAGCCTGTGTCCCCCCGGCCCTGCTCCCTGCCCTTGGGCCCTCTTTCCACATGCCGTGTTGCCCTGCATTCCTTCTGCGTGTTGCGTTGCGTTCTTTCAGGTGTTGCGTTGCGTTCTTTCAGGTGTTGCGCTGCGTTCAGCGTGTTGCGTCGCGTTCAGCGTGTTGCGTCGCGTTCTGCGTGTTGTGTCGCGTTCTGCGTGTTGTGTCGCGTTCTGCGTGTTGCGTCGCGTTCAGCGTGTTGTGTCGCGTTCTGCGTGTTGTGTCGCGTTTTTCTCGAATCCTGGCTGGGCGGCTAGGATTCGAACCTAGACAAACTGCTCCAAAGGCACTTGACCTACCATTAGTCGACCGCCCAATTCTCGCGCCCAACTCTCGTGCCCAACTTTGCGCCTCACTCGACCGCCCAACTTTGGCGCTTCACTGCGCCGCCAGGCGCTTCCAGTACTGGCGGCGCGGCAGCAGCGCAGTCAGCTGCGCTGCTACGCCGCGCTGCTTCAGCCGCGCGGCGGCGCGGCGCGCCGCGCCCGCATCGGCGAACAGCCCGTACACGGACGAGCCGGAACCCGACAGCGAGGCGTAGCTTGCGCCCTCGCGCTCAAGGCTGTGCTTCAGGTCACGCAGTTCGGGATGCCTGGAAAAGACAACTTGTTCGAAGTCGTTTTCGATCCCGGTACGGACTAGGTCGAGAAGCAGTGCCTCGGCCCGGTTCCGGCCAGCAGTTGCCGGAACACCGGTTGGGGTACCTGCCAGCCAGGCGCCGAACGCCCGGCTGAGCACATTGATTCTATCGGAGGGTGGGGCGGAGGTCAATTTTCTCCTGCGCGCAGCCTGGCGCGCGCGCGCGTCCCAGGCGGCAAAGGCCGCAGGGGTGGAGACCGCCACCGGCGGCGTCACTACCACGCAGGCCACGGGCGGCAAATCGGGCAGGGGATAGACCTCTTCTCCGCGCCCCAGGCCCAGCACCGCGCCTCCCAGGAGAAACAGGGGGACATCGGAGCCCACGCGGGCGGCCAGGCGCAGCGTCTCCGCGGGCTCCGGCTTGATCTTGAGCTCGCGCTCCAGGGCAAACAGGGTGGCGGCGGCGTTGGAGGAGGCCGCGCCCAGTCCTCCCGCGACGGGGAGGCGCTTGCGAATGCGGATCACCACGCGCCGCTTCAGCCCCAGCAAGCGCAGCCAGCGTTGCGCCATCTGGTAGCAGGTGTTTTCCCGGCCCAGGGGCACGCGCGGGTGGTTGCAGGTGATCTGGATGCCGGTTCCCCGGCCGGCTTCGAGCGTCACCAGGTCATGCAGGCCAAGCGTGTGGTAGATGGTCGAGAGTTGGTGGAAGCCATCGCGCCGCCGGGGGCCGATGACCAGTCCAAGGTTGATCTTGGCGAAAGAGCGCAGGGTGACGGACATGGGGAAGCGATTCTAGCAGCACTCCAGCGGAACGCGGCCAGGCCGGCGCACGGGGATGTGCGATGCGGCGGGGGCGGCCTCATGGAGCTACGACGCGCTGGGGCGCACGCTGACAGAGAAGCGCACGCTGGTGGGCGCGAGCGCCATCACCAAGACTATCTCGTACACCTACAACCTCGATGGCGCGCTGGCCAC
>CAYRII010000022.1:0-19066 GCA_964424245.1 uncultured Terriglobales bacterium
GCTCGGCGTTGATGCGGCACTCCAGCGCGTGGCCGCGGTGCTCGATGGCGCCATGCAGGACGTTTTCCATGCGTTCCCCGGCGGCCAGCAGGATCTGACTCTTGACCAGGTCGATGCCGGTGACCATCTCCGTGACGGGATGCTCCACCTGGATGCGGGTATTCATTTCGATGAAGTACAGGCTGCCATCCTCGTCCATGAGAAATTCGACGGTGCCGGCGTTGCGGTAGCCGATGTGGCCAAGAGCCTCGCAGAGCTTGTCTCCGATGGCCTGGCGCATCTCCGGCGTGACCTTGACGGAAGGCGATTCCTCGAGCAGCTTCTGGTGACGGCGCTGGATGCTGCATTCCCGCTCGCCCAGGCTCACCACGCGGCCGTGTGCGTCGGCCAGCACCTGGAACTCGATGTGGCGGGGCCGCTCGATGAATTTCTCCATGTAGAGGTCGCCGTTGCCGAAGGCGGCGGCAGCCTCAGACTGGGCGGCCTGGAAGAGCGCCGGCAGTTCTTCGGCGGAGCGGATGACGCGCATGCCGCGGCCGCCGCCCCCGGCCGAGGCTTTGACGATGACCGGGAAGCCCACCTGGCGGGCCCACTCCAGGGCCTCCCCTTCGGAGGCCACGATGCCGTCGGATCCGGGGAGAATGGGGACCCCCGCCTGCTTCATGGTGGCGCGCGCGCGCTCCTTTTCGCCCATCAGGCGCGTGATCTCGGGCGGAGGGCCGATGAAGCGAATGTGCGAGGTTTCGCAGACCTCGGCGAAGTTGGCGTTTTCGCTGAGGAACCCGTAGCCGGGATGAATGGCCTCGACGTTGGAAATCTCCGCCGCGCTGATGACCGCAGGGATGTTCAGGTAGCTCTCCGCGGAACGTGGCGGCCCGATGCAGATGGCTTCGTCGGCAAAGCGCACGTGCAGGGAGTTGCGGTCGGCTTCGCTGTAGATGGCCACGGTGAGGATGCCCAGCTCTTTGCAGGCGCAAATCACGCGCAGGGCAATCTCACCGCGGTTGGCAATCAGGATCTTCTTAAACATAGGGGTGCTGGTTGCGAGTTTAGCCAGCAGGCCGGATGGCGAACAGCGGCTGACCGTATTCCACTGGCTGCCCGTTGGATACAAACTTCTTCACGATCTCGCCGGAAAAGTCGGATTCAATTTCGTTCATCAGCTTCATGGCCTCAATGATGCACAGCACCTGGCCGGTGGCTACCGAATCCCCCACCTTGACGAAAGGCGGCGCGCCGGGCGAAGGGGCATCGTAAAAAGTGCCCACGATGGGTGACTGGATGGTTTTCAGGCCGGCGGCTTCCTCTGCAGCCGGCGAAGCGGCGGATGGTGTGGGTGCGGTTCCGGCAGCCGGGGCGGCGGAGGGTTGCGCGACCGGCTCCGTCCCCGGTAAAGCGACGGCGGCCGCCATGGGAACGACGCGCGTTTCCTGGGGAGGCAGTGGAGCCTTCCCTGCCCGCCGGATGCGGACCTTGACGTCGCCGCGTTCCAGTTCGAACTCGGCTATGTCTTTCTCGATCAAGAACTCAATGAGTTCTTTTAGCTCTTTCTGATTCATGGTATGGAAATGGTTCGCCTTACAGCGTGATCAGTTCCTTGCTGGTGGGGGTAAGAACCTCGCAGCCGTTCTCCGTGAGAACCACCATATCTTCGATCCGGACACCACCCCTCTTCGCGATGTAAACGCCAGGCTCGACGGTAATGACCATGCCGGGCTTCAGCACCTCTTTCTCTCCGCTCCCCAGGCGGGGAGGCTCGTGAATCTCCAGTCCCACTCCGTGTCCGGTAGAGTGCGGAAAGTATCGTGCCAGCCCCGCGCGCTGCAAAACCCTTCGGGCCGCCCGATCCACGCTTCCTGCCGCGACGCCCGGCTGCACTACAGCCAAGGCTGACTGCTGCGCCTCCAGGACCGCTCGGTAGAGTTCCCTATCCCGACGTGAGGGCCGACCGAGAAAGACCGTTCGGGTCATGTCGGAACAATAGTCGGCGAGTATAACACCAAAGTCCACTATGACAAACCCTTTGTTTGGAATAGGTTGCGAGGAGGCAATGCCGTGGGGGAGGGCGGAGCGGGCGCCCGCCGCGACGATTGTGGGAAAGGACATAGCGGAGGCGCCGGCGCGGCGGGCAAGGTACTCAAGCTCGGCCGCCAGGTCCCGTTCGCTGACGCCGGGCCGAACCAGCCGCAAGAGGGGCTCAAAGAGGCTGGAGGCCAGGATTACGGCTTTGCGCAGGCGTTCGACCTCTTCCGGCTCCTTAATCATGCGCAGGCGCTCCACAAGGCCCGCAGTGGGCCTCAGACGGGCTTTGGCGGGCAAGAGGCCGGCCAAAAGGTCACGGGCGCCGACGGTGAGGCGATGCGCTTCCATGCCAACGCGACGGAGGCGCTGTTTGGCAATGCCGGCGGCGGCTGCGGCCAAAAGCGAGCCTTGTGCGCAGCGCACCCGGGCGCCGTGCACCTCCTGGCGGGCTTGCTCGCGATAACGTCCGTCGGTAGCCAGCATGGACAGTTTGCTGGTAAGCAGCAGGACCCCGGCGCTGCCTGTAAAGCCGCAGAGGTAACGCACGTTGGCGGGGTGCGAGACCACCAAGGCGTCCAGCCGATGACGCTGCAATTCTTCCCGAAGGCGGGCCTGTCGTTGCCGGTAGTTCATGGCGATCAGAAGGGCGATTGTACGGGAGAAAAAACGATGCCCCCGGGAAGCGGGGGCATCGCGATATTGCCGGAGAACCCTTCCGGCTAGGTCTGAATGATCCTGGGCGTGATGAAGAAGATCAGCTCCTGGGTCGAGGTGGAAACGGAGCGACGCTTGAACAGTTCGCCGAAGATCGGAATATTGCCCAGCAGAGGCACCTGCTGGATGTTAATGGAGTTTTGCGTCTGGATGACGCCGCCGATGACCACCGTGCCCCCGTCCGTGACCAGCACCTGGGTGGTGGCTTGCTGGGTGATCAGGGTGGGGTTGCCGGCAACCGTGCGGCTGAAATCGGGCGTAGTGTTTTCCACGTCGACGTTCAGGAAGATGGTCCGATCCACGGTGATCTGGGGCGTGACCGTCAAGCGCAGGAAGGCGTCCACGTAGCTGACCGTGGGTGGCCCACCCAACTGGGCAGCGGTCACGACCGGCACCTTGACGCCCTGGCGGACCAGCGCCTGGATGTTGTTCTGGGTGACGACACGCGGCCGCGAAAGAATCTTGAGCAGCCCGCGCGACTCGGCCATGGTCAAGAGCGCATCGATGCGATAGTTGCTGCTGGCGTTGGTGAAACTGATGCCGCTGGTGGGTCCCAATGCCGGCAGGTTGGAGAAGAGCGGAATCTGGTTGGACCCGATAGTGGGGAACAGGGGCGCCGGCACACCCACCGAAATGGGGCTGGTACCCACCGCACCCACGCCGCCGACACCGGTGGGGTTATTGCCCCATCCGAAGCCGATCTGGAAGCCGAGATCGCGGGCGAAGTTGCGCGTAGCAGCCACCACGCGGGCTTCGATTTCGACCTCCTGGGTCTTGCGGTCCAGCTCCTTGATGAGCCGATCGACGTTGGGGATGACGCTGGGAATGTCTTCGATGATGAGGGCGTTGGTGCGCTCATCGGCAATGACTTCGCCGCGCTTGGAGAGGAAGCGCTTGATGGTGGCCGTGACGTCGCGCGAGCGGGCGTAGCTGAGGAAGCGGGTTACGGTGACCTTGGGCACTGCTTCCGCCTGGGCCTCAATCTGCGCCTTGCGCGATTCGGCTTCCTTCTTCAGGGTGTCGAGGGTGGCGATGCGCAGGACATTGCCCTCGACCTCGCATTCCATGTTGTTGTTCTTGAGGACGATGGCCAGGGCCTGATCCCAAGGCACGTCATCAAGCACGATGGTGACCGAGCCGCGCACGGCTGGATCCAGCACCACGTTGAGTCCGCTGATCTCGTGAACGAGCCGGAAAAAGTCCTTGAGGTCGGCATCCTTGAGGTTCAGCGAAATGGGCTCCCCGGAATAGCGCGCCTGGCGGCTGCACGAAGTGGATGTAGGCGCAGCCGCAGGAGCCGCCTGCTGCTGCATGAGGGCGGCTTCGGTGGCCGGCTGGGAGGTCAAGGACCCGGTCGGGGCCGGGGCCACGGCGGCGTTGGAAAGAGCGATTTCTTCGCGCGGCGCGGCAAAACGGGCCGCAGCCAACGACGCGCGTACGGCGGGCTCGACTTGCTGAGCCGGGGTTTCCTCTCCCTGCTTCGCGGTGTAGCTAGGCTCCACGAAAACGTAGGTTTGCGCTCCCGATGCCGGGGCAGCCTTCGCAGCCTGGGAGGCCGGCGCCTCTTCCTTGGCCGGCTTGGAAGCGGAAGCATCTTCGGCCTGGCGTAGCTTGACGGTCAGGCGGTTGCCGTTGGGAATAAGATCGAAATCCCGCTCAGCCAGCAGGTCGACGACCACACGAGTGACCGGCGGCTCAGCCTGGAAGCGCGCCATGCGCACGCCGCGAACGTCGGCGCTGTTGATCGCTATCTCGCGTTTGCTGGTGGCTGGAACGGCATTGGCCACGTCGATCACCAGCCGGTCAGGGCCGGTGAGCTTCATCGTCTTGGAAGACATGGGGCCGTCGCCCACGATATCGATGGCCAAGCCATCGCTGGAGTGGGCCACCTGGATGTCGCGAATGGTGACGGTGCGCGAGGGCTTGGGCGCGGCAACGGGCGCAGGCTTGGCGGCAACCTCAGGCGGCGCAGACACGAACCCGGTCAGGCGAACCTGCAACTGGTTGGCGCCTTCGCTGATGTTGACGCCTGCACCGGGGGCCAGCGTGAGCTCCACCCTTGCCACCTCGGCGCCGTTTGAGCCCTTGTAGCCGACCACGCGGTAGGCGGTAACACCGGGGACCTGGAGCGTATGGGTTTTGCCATCCATGAGCTCGGCCGAGACCCCGGAGAGGTCCACAAGCAAGAGGTTGTCGGCGGGCCGGTACTCGGTATGGGTGAAGGCGCCGTTCGCACGGATGGTCACGATGGTGGCGCCGCCCTGGGCAGCAGCGCTCACCTCCGTCAGTTGCGAAACGGCAGCCGCTGCCATCGTACCCAGCACGACCAGCGACAAGAGCATTCCCAGCATTTGCTTTCGACTCATTTCCATTCTCCTTACGCCTCGGCCACTTGCCCGGTGCGTGCCTGGCCGGCTCCTACCCGGCCACTTCTGAATTGGCCCTCCTCCATCCCCCAGGGCCTGGGTCTTGCTCGTTTCCCGAGCTAGTTCAAACTCAAACCACCGGCGCGCTGACGCGCTTGACCACATCGCGAGTGGTGGTGCGCCCCAGGTTGTCCATTACGTTTTCGCGGAACACAATGGAATCGCCGGTGATGCGCAACACGTAGCCGTTCAAAACCGGCTCGTTTTCGCGCAGAAAATAGGTTTTCTTGTCCTGATTGACCACCATGGCAATCATGCCGCCGGAAGTCTTGGCCACGCCCTTGAGCTCGATCTGATCCGACACCAGGCAGCGCTTGCCGGAGGGACACGCGGGGCCTCCCGCTCCGCCGCGGGGCATCACCGGACTCACAAACGGATCGCGGCGAACTGCGGCGGCCGGCTTCTTGGAATCAGCCTTCTGGGCCGCGGCCGCGCTCTTATCCGGAGGCGCCGCTGCCGGTTGCTGCGCCCAGCCCAGGGCCGCCGTAGTCAGCAGTACGAGGATGCCTAGTCTCGCTTTCATGATCCCTGTTCCTTTCACTACTTTCTGGCCCCTCTGGCCGGTGGCTTGCCCTTGCCCGGCTCCGCCGGCGGGCCCGCCGAATCATGGCTGAAGAAGGTGATCGCCTGGCACAGGGCAACCACCGTCTCTTCGGGGGAGTAGTTGTAGCGCCGCTTCAACTTCAGGCCCCCACCTTTGCCCCGTGTGCTGGCCATGGCCAGGTTGGAGACGTTGACGATACGGGTCTCCTTGGCAATGCTCTGGAAGAACTCCAGTACCTGGTAGTAGCGCCCGTCGAGTTCCAATTCGAAGGGCACCTCGGAGTAGAACTCGCGAGTGACCACCGGCTTGGCGGTGAAGCGGCGGATGATGACGCCGGAGTCGGCGGCGCGTCCCTGGATGAGGTGAATAAACTGGTCCACTTCTTTTTCCTCAGGGACGATCTGCTTCATCGATTCCATCTGCTGCTGCAGGCCGGCGATGGTGCGATCGAGCTCGGCTTCCTGGGCAAGCTGCGGCTTCAGATCCGCGATCTTTTTCTGCAATTCGGCAAGCTGCACCTTGGTGGCCTCGTTCTGCTCATACATGGTCATCAAAACGAGATAGCCGAAGGCGCCCGTGATCAGGACCACGAGAACCACCATCACCAGTATTTTTTTGCCAGCCGACATATGCTTTCCCGCTCCCGCCTAGGTTTTCTTCTTCGGTTCGCAGGCGAGCGTGAACAGAAACGCCTGCATTTCCTTCACCGTATCGTCCTGAAACGTCTCTTTGAGCTCGACCGACTGGAAGTAGCCCGTGCGCTTCAGGTTGGTGATCAAGTTGGCCACAGCGTTATTGCTGAGCGCCAGACCCTCGATGTTGATGGTGCTGCCCTCATCCGACATGGAGTTGAGCCAGACGGCCTCGGTGTTATGCACCGTGTCGCCGATGGTGTTCATCAGGTCGATGGGACCGGAGCGCTTCGCGCTCAACTCATTGATGACGTTGATGCGGCGCTGGTAGCTTTCCGCCAGGGCCTGCTTTTCCTTGACGCGTTTTTCCACCGCTTGCAAGCTCTGGTATTCGCGCTGGGCCGCGGTCATTTGATCCGCCAGATCCTTGGCCTGCCGATCCAGATACCACCAGGCGCCGCCGTTCAGCAGCACGGCCAGCACCAGGCCGACGGCAAACAACACGACGTTGCTCGGGCCTTCGCCGGCAAACTCCATTTCCACAGCGGCGCGGCGGCCCTTCTTGACCTTCTTCGCCAGTCCCAGCAGGTTTATGCGGATCATAGGTCTTCAAAGCTCCTCAGGGCCAGGCCCACGGCGACCGCGAGTTGCCCTACGTTCTCTTCGACCAGCGGGGAGCCCCCACCGTAACCGATCCTCTGGAAGGGGTTAATGACCTCAACCGGCAACGAAAATTCCTGGCGCAACGCCTCCAGCAGGCCGGGCACCCTACAGGAGCCACCCGCCAGGTAGATGCGCTCGATGTGCTCGCCAGCGGCGGTGGCGCGGAAGAAGTCAAACGTCTTCTGAATCTCGAGCACGATGATCTCGGTGACCTGCTGCAGGATGGGCAGCTTGGAGTCTTCGCTGACGGTGCCCACCTTGCGGCCCAGCTTCAGGGCTTCGGCGTCATCGAAGGAGAGGTCGAGCTCTTTCTGCAGACCATCGGTGTACTGGTTGCCGCCCACGCTGACGTCGCGGGTGAAGAGCGGCGAATTGCCTTTGACGATGTTGATGTTCATCACGCTGGCGCCCAGGTTGAGCAACGCCACGGTGGCTGTGGGCGCGGGCTGATAGTTGTACTCGTAACAATTCTGCAGCGCGAAGGCGTCGATATCCACCACGGCGGCCGACTTGCCGGCCAGCGACAGCACGTTGGTGTAGTTGAGGATCTTGTCTTTCTTCACCGCCACCAGCAGCACATCCATCGTGGGTCCACCCTCTTCGGTGAGCACCTGGTAGTCGATGTTGACGTCGCCGATATCGAAGGGAATGTGCTGCGAAGCCTCGGCATGGATCGATTCCGCCAGATCGGCGTCGCCCATGCTCTGCATGGGAATTCGTTTGACAATCACGGAATGGCCGCTGACGGAGGTGGCCACGCTCTTGCCCTTGATCTGGTTCTCGTTGAAGAGCTTGCTGATGGCGCTGGACACGCTTCCGCTGTCGACAATCATCGAGTCCACGACGATATCCGAGGCCAAAGGCTCCATGCCCAAGTGAGCCACCTGGATTTCGCCCCGGGCACGCTTCAGCTCCACGGCCTTGATCATGCTGGAGCCGATATCCAAGCCGACTACGGTTTTCGATCCGCCCAATCCAAACATGCGCTCGCCTCAGTGTCCCGCCGCCATACGGGCAGCCTTGGGTCTTTTCTTGCCGCGTCCCTCGCTGGCGACGCTTTTGCGTTCCATCCAGGAATCCAGAATGGTTTTCTTAAACTTCCAGCGATTCCCCAGCTTGAAGGCGGGTATCTTTTCTTCGTACACGTACTTGTATAGCGTGTCCGGACTAACGCCCAAGTACTGCGACGCCTGCCGGATATTCATGACTTCACGCGCATCGGCCATAGATACGCTACCCTTTCCTCCAAGAATCGTTCCCCCGCTTTCCGCGGGAGATGGCCATCCAGCTAGGCCGTAAAGAGGAATGTCCTCTGCTTTCTCGGGGGGAATCCTTTGGTGGGCGAGTTATACCAGCGTTACTACCGGTGCTGTCAAGCCATGACTTCGGTAATTGGGGGTTTCTTGGGGTATTTGAAGGGTTTCTTGGGGTCCGAGAAACGGCTGACGAGGCCGAATCTGGCCATATCCTGTATCTACTGTTAACTCGAATACAATATACAGTGGTGTTAATGAATTCGATTCAAAAAGATTCTGTACTGGTTACTAAGATTCTAGTACCGGGCAGAAAGGCATCGATTCCTGAGACCAGCGGGCGGTTGACGCCCCGGCGGCAGCCCGCTGCAGAGCGCCGGCCGGAGCCCCGTACCAGCCGGGGCGCTAGTTGATGTCGAATTGCTCCTGATGCAGCGAGGCGTCCCCCTTGACGATCACGGTGCGATTGGTGAGCTCTTCCAACTCCTGTAACAGGCGTGCGCCGTTGGCCTTCAGCGCCTTTCCGACGTCCGGATGTACGCGCAGCAGGACTTCGCTCTGTTCCAGGTGCTTGGCCATCTTGCGCATTTCCACATAAATCTCATTGCAGACGGTAGCGACCGACTTGATGAGGCCGGTGCCGGTGCAGTAGGTGCAAGGCGCGCCCAAGGTGCGCTCCAGCGACTGCTTGACCCGCTTGCGCGTGATGGCCACCAGGCCAAAGTCATTAAAAGAAAGAACCTTGGATGGGGCGCGGTCGCCGCGCAAAGCTTCTTCGAGCGCTTGCATCACCTTTTGGCGATTGCGGCGCTCGTCCATGTCAATGAAGTCGATAACGATGATGCCGCCCAGGTCGCGCAGGCGGACCTGGCGCACGATTTCCTTGATGGCCTCAACGTTGGTCTTGACGATGGTGTCCTCGAGGCGGCCGGTTTTGCCGACGTACTTACCGGTATTGATGTCAATCGCCACCAAGGCTTCGGTCTGGTTGATAACGATGTAACCGCCGCTCTTCAGCCACACTTTGGACTTCAGAGCTTTGTTGATCTCATCCTGGATGTTGAACTGCTCGTAGAGCGGAGTCTCCTTGGCATAAAGCTTGACACGTTTGACGAGCGAGGGTTGGAAGCGGCTCACGAAGCGCAGCACGCGCTCGTACTCGGGCTCCGTGTCCACCCAGATGTGGGTAAAGGTCTGCGTGACCTGGTCGCGCAGAATGCGTTCCACTACGTTGAGATCGTGGTAGATGAGGGCCGGAGCGTTGCCGGACTCGGCGCGGTTGCGGATTTCCGTCCACAGGTTGATCAGGAAGCGGATATCGGCGCGGAGGTCGTCTTCACTGGCGCCGGCCGCAGCGGTGCGCACGATGAAACCGCCGTGGGCGCCGTTGCGCTCGCTGGAGAGAATGCGCTTCAGACGCTGGCGCTCCTCGTCGGAAGCAATCTTGCGCGAAACACCGATGTGATCCACGGTGGGCATGTAAACCAGGAAGCGGCCGGGCAGGGCGATGTGGCTGGTGATGCGCGCACCTTTCTTGCCGATGGGCTCCTTGGCAATCTGCACCAGGATCTCCTGGCCTTCCTTGAGCAGATCCGCGATGCGCGGGCGGGAGCTGTGTTGCACATTGCGCCGGCCGCCGTGCATGCCACGACCGCCGCGGCGCCCGCGACGGCGCGCCGGTCCCGATTCGGCGGGTGCGGAGCGCTGCTGCAGGCCGGCGGTGGCGCCGGAAGCCCGCACCTCAGCGCGCCCGACCTCCTCTTCCACTTCTTCCATTTCTTCGCCAGCCTCAACCAGCATCTCGTCCGCGGTGTCGCCTCCTTCGATCTCTTCTTCGTCGTCCTCTTCGTCCGACTCGTAGCCGGGAGGCTCGGTCTCGAAGTTGCCGGTGGCCACGCGCTCGATATTAGATTCATCAACCGCTTGGCCGAGTTCGGCTCCGCCGGACATGGTTCCTTCGCCGAGCTCGATGCCTTCCTGATCCAGGGTATGTTCCTCGAGGTCCTCGAAACTGTCTTCCTCTTGTTCCCCAGCAAGGAAGGAAAAGTCGTTTTCCTCCTCCTCGGCCGTCTCCTCCTCGATCAGGTCCATGCCGGAAGGTGAAACGGCGGGGGGCACTTCTGCCACGTCCACGCTTTCTCCCTGGCGGCCGCCCACAGCGGCAGCCAATTCCTGACGATCCAGGGGCTCGACTGCGCGCTCGCCGGGAGTCTGTGCCTGATATTCCTCGCGGCCGCCGGCATATCCACCGACGATCTCGAACGAGCCCGACGCCTGGAAGGGATCGCGGCGCTCTTCCGAAGACGGCTCATTGGGCGCCGGAGCCACGGTTTCAACAGAAGGCGCGGCAACTGCAGTCTCGGGGGTTTCCGCGCGGCGGCGGTATTTGGAAATGGACTCGCCGGGCAGGATCATGGGCTCGTAAGGCCGGCGGACGGTTGCGGCGCTTGGAGGAGGTGCGGCGACAGGCTCGCTGGCGGGGCCATTGGCCACCGACGTCTCGGCTGGCGCGGGGCGGGAATCGTCCCGGCTGCGGCCGCGCCCGCCGCGACGCCGACGGCGACCGCGCCAGCGGCGCGATCCATCGTCGTCCCGATCGGAACTTGCCTGCGCGGGTTCAGGAGGAAGCGGCGCGGCGGTGGGCGTGGTTTCGCGGCGCGTTTCGGAGGCATCAACCGGGCGAGGCTGAAGCTTGGTAACTTCATCCTCCGCGAGGGTCACCACCGCATCGTATTCCTCCTGGTCCTCGAAGAAATCCGAAACGTAAAGAAAGGCGTCCCTCTCCAAGCCCAGGTCCACGAAGGCCGACTGCATGCCGGGAAGGACGCGGGTGACGCGTCCCTTGTAGATGGATCCGGCCAGCGTGTACTCATTCTCACGCTCGAAGTAGATTTCTGCCAGCTGATCTTCCTCAACGATAGCCACCTTGGTCTCGTGTGGCGTCGAGGAAATGAACAATTCCTTAGACATGTTGACTCCGCGGTCCGGCACCCGACTCGCGGGTGGCTGAACCTACCGGCGGGGAGACAAAAGCGGGGACTGGAAAGGGAGCGTCACCGCGCGGGAGAACTCCCGCGGCGGCCGGCAAAGGCCGCTTTCGGTGTGGGTGTTTGGGATTCTACCGTGGTGAAACGTAGGAATCTTTGCACCTGTTGCGCTGGCACGCGGGATTTGTGACCACTCCGTCCGATCTGCTGGACGGGGTCGTTGCCTACCCCGCGGCCCATGCCGCTCACGCAATCCTGTCCGGCTTTCCATTTCCGGAGCCGGTCTCTGCCCTGTTTATCGTCAGGGCGCAACGAATCTTGTAACCTCGCCCATTCCTGGGCGAAACCCCTTTGCTCTCGGCGGCCCGCAGAACGGGCCGCTTGGGACGCCTTCGGCCTGGTTTGTTCCTGCCGAAGATCCGCCAATGCTGGCGGTGCAATTTTCCATTCGCGACCGGCCGTAAAGCCGGCCACCTTGCAGGCGAAATCCCGCCGCAGTGCCTCAAGTATAGCAGGCTGTTTCACTTCCCGCCAAGAATCTCGCGCGGGGGGAGGCTTGCCGGTACCAGCCCGGCCCCCAGGACACGTACCTGCGTGCCGGAGGGATGGCGATTCAGATTGACGGGCAGCGCCCTTCGACCTAAGATGGCCTTCCCCCCGACAACCAAGGAGACCGATGGTGATGACCCGTCTTTTATCCTGTTGGAATGCCCCTTTCGAGACAGTCAAGTTCCGGGTCCTCCTGCAGATGCTGGCGGTGCTGTTGTGGTGTTCGGGGTCGGTTTGGGCTGCCAGCACTCTAGACGCCGCCTCGAACAGCGCGCACAACTGGCTGAAGTCGCAGATGACGACCACAGGCATGGTGGACAGCTACAAGGACAAGAAAGACGTCTGCCATACCTATGACCAGGCAGTGGCGGCGATGGCGTTCCTGGTCAAGAATGATGTGGCCAATGCACGCAAGGTCCTGACGGCGCTGAGCAGCGTGCAGAATGGCGACGGTTCCTTCTACAGCGCCTATGCCTGCACCACACTCGCACCGCTCTCCACCGCCCGTTACGTAGGCTCGAACGCCTGGGTGGTGCTGGCGGTGGCGCACTACGAGAAGCGCACCGGAGACACCGTGACCTATCACATCATGGGCCTGCGCACTGTGGACTGGATGCGCTTGTGGCAGCAGGCCGACGGCGGCATCAACGGGGGCCTCAACTCCAGTGGCGTGCCATTGACCTGGGCTTCCACCGAGCACAACGAGAACTCCTACAACAGCTTGGGCCATTTTGCCTATCCCGGCGACGCCGCCGACGTGCGCGGTTTCCTCGACAACGTGGTTTGGAACGCCGGCCAGCAACGCTGGAACCAGGGGAGAAACGATCCCATGGATCCGCTTGACGTCAACCCGCTCGGGGTGAGCGCCTTGGGGATATCGGGCGCACACGAGTACCAGTTGTCCCTGAACTATCCCATGACTCACCACCGCAGCGTGCAGACCTGGGGCAAGGGAAGGCGCAGCGTGGCCGTGGACGGCTTTGACTTCGACAGCGACCACGACGACATCTGGCTGGAAGGCACGGCGCAGATGGTGAAGGCCTTTATCTACGCCAACCGGCTGGCGGATGCCAGCTACTTCCTGGGCGAGATCCTGAAGGTGCAGCAAAACAGCGGCGGTGTTCCCTATTCAGTGAATGGCTCGTTCAACGGGGACTTCACCATGTCCAAGAGTGAATCGGTAGCCGCCACTGGTTGGCTGATCCTGGCCCTGGAAGACATCAACCCGCTCAAACCCTGAGCCGGGAGAGTGGCACGGTGTGCCGTGGTTCCGTCGCAGGAATCAGGCCAAGGGCCGCAGGGAGCCGGACGTTGTCGCTTTGGATGCTTCAATTCCGTACTGCCGGATCTTGTAGAGCAGCGCCTTGTAACTGATCTTGAGCAGCCGGGCTGCGTCCTTGCGGTTCCAATTGGTCTGTTCCAGGGCGCGGGTGATGGCTTCGATCTCCGCCTCATCCTTCACGCCGCGGACGATCTGCTTCAGGTCGCCTACGGGAGCGCCGTCTTCGGGCGATGCCTTGTCTCCATCCGCCTGGCTCAATTCATTCAGCGCCTGCGCCTCATCGCGAAGAATGAGGAAGCGCTTGACGAAATTTCCCAGTTCCCTGAGATTTCCCGGCCAGGAATGGCGCTTGCAAGCTTCCACGAGTTCCGCTGAAACCGGCAGCGGAGGCCGCGCATAGCGCTCGGAGAGTCGCGCCATGAAATGCTTCAACAGAATCGGGATTTCTTCCTGGCGATCGCGCAACGGAGGCAGCTGCAGCGTGAAAGCGTTCAGGCGATAGTACAGATCCTCGCGCAACTTCTTTGCTGCAATGGCTTCGCGCACGTCGATGTTGGTAGCCGCAATGATGCGTACGTCCACCTTGATGGTGGTCCGGCTGCCCAGCCGGGAAAACCGCTGGTCCTGGAGCACGTGCAGCAGCTTGGCCTGCAAGGTTGTAGGCATCTCGCCAATTTCGTCGAGCAGGATGGTGCCCTTGTCGCACAATTCAAACTTGCCTGGCTTGGCTTTTTGGGCGCCGGTGAAGGCCCCGGCTTCATACCCAAAGAGTTCGCTTTCCAACAGGTCTCCGGGCAGGGCAGCGCAATTGACCTTGAGAAACGTGCGCTGGGAACGCGCCGAAAGTTTGTGAATCAGCCGCGCGAGGACTTCCTTGCCGGTCCCGCTTTCGCCCAGCAGCAGGACGGGGATTTCGACGTTGGCAACCAGGCCCGCCTGGGCGCGGATCTTGCGCATGGACGGGTTGCTGGCCAGGAAAAAGAGATCGTCTCCCAGCTCGTCCACGTCTCCGGGGGAGGCGTCGGCCATGAGGCCGTCCTTGGGCTGGCGCAGCGCCTGTCGAATCACGGCATCCAGTTCGGCCTTGTGAAAAGGCTTGGTGAGATAGTCCAGCGCCCCCAGGCGCATAGCCTGCACGACCTTCCGGGTGTCCGATACGCAGGAGAGCATCACCACTTTCAGGTCCGGCTGCAACCGTCGAAGCTGTCCCAGCGTTTCCAGCCCGTCCATGTCCGGCATGAGCATGTCCAGAATGACGAGACCGGGAGTGAAGCCTCCCTGCAAGCGCTGCACCGCTTCAGACCCGTTGCTCGCCGTGGCCACTTCATAGGAATCCACCTCCAGCACGGTGCACAGGTAGCGCAGCATGCTGGGTTCGTCGTCCACCACCAGGATTCTGGGTTTCTCGCTCATTCCTTGCTTTGCGCCTCTCCGTTTGTTTCGGGCTGGATGGGCAGAAGGAAGCGGAACTTGCTGCCGAAACCCGGCTCGCTTTCCACCCAGATCTTTCCACCGTGGGCATGCACCATGCGCCGGGCGATGGCCAGGCCCAGACCCATGCCTTTGGAATTGGCATCCCCTTCGGCAATCTTAAAAAAATCGTCGAAGATTTCGTGCTGAAATTCCGGAGCAATTCCGATTCCGGTGTCCGACACGGTAACACGCACGGAATTCACACCCAACGAAGACTGCGATCGCCGGTCTCCCGCTCCGCCTGCTTTCGGTTTGGAACGCCGCTCCCAGCGATGTGCTTCTGCGGCCAGCCAGGTGGTTCCGCCGCTCTGCGTGAACTTGAACGCATTGTGCAACAGGTTGGAAACCACGTGCTGCACCTTGTGGTAGTCGAAGGCGAACTGGGGAAGATTCTCCGCCGGGACAAAATACAGGGCCAGCCCTTTTTCGCGAAAGCGCGGCAGCCAGAAACTGGAAATCTCCTCCAGGCAGGAATTCAACTCCGAAGTCTCGGATCGCAGGACCAGCTTTCCGGTTTCCAGAGCGCTGAAGGTGAGGAAATCCTGGATGAAATGCTCCAGGCGGGTGCTGCTGCTCTGCATTTCCTGCAGGATCTGGCGCTGGCGATCATTGAGCGAGCCCAGCTTTTCGCTGAGCAGTACCTCCAGATAGCCGGCCATGACCGAAAGCGGGGTGCGCAGCTCGTGGGCCGCCGAGGCCATGGCGACCGAGCTCTGGCGGCTCCTTTCCTGGAGCTGCTCGTAGGCGCGCAGCAGCTCCTCCATGAACATGTGGCGAGCACTCTGCAGAGATTCGGCGGCGCGATGGCCGTGGACGCCCTCCGGGCGGAGAGCGGAATCGGCCGACCCCTCGGTAAGGTCTCCCGCAGCGAGCTTTTGCGCTTCTTGTGCCATGACCTGGATTCGCACCACCCGGAGGCGATTTCCCTGGAACCGCAGAAATGCCTTCAGGGAGCAAGCAGAAGCTGAAACGCCTGAACTGAGGGGAGGTAAATGGAATCCTATGAACACCCGGACTCGAAGTCAAGCTGAAATCGCAACAATGTTCCGGGAAAAGGCAAAAGATTGCGCTGTCGTTGTGGATAAGAAAGGGACAGTAACCGGTATTAGGTTACCTAAACGGTGGTCAATGCTATGTGTAACAAAATTCTGGCCTCTAGCGGTAGTTTGGCAAGCCAGATGCGGCAAGAAGTCCGGCAAAGACTATCGCGTGACCTGATGGTTCGCGCCAGGTGTGCCAAAGTTTACGACTCTCTTTAGGAGGCGGAACTTGGCGGTGCGAAGTCACGGTAGCCGTAAACTCCAGCCCGAGGACACAAGAGAGACTGTGGCCGACACAGACGAACGGCGACGCTGGCAACGACTGCCTGTCGCGGTACCAGTTTTCGTACGTGGTGCGGATTCTACTGGCAAAGAATTTATAGAGTTTGCCACCGCCCTAAACATCAGCGCCGGAGGCGCCCTAGTGGCCATGCGCCGTTTTTTCCCCGCGTCTTCCGATGTTTCACTGGAGTTCCCCGCGGCGCCGGTTCCAGAAAACCGCTTGATTCCGCAGTCTTCGCGGAATCTCGCCGGCGACATTATCCGAGTAGTAAACTCCGACCGTTGCGACCTTTGGGGCGTTCGCTTCCGCCGGCCCTTACTCTAGCTGAATGGCGATGCGAGGGAATATCCTTTCCCTTCGGTGAAAGCATTTTCCGTTTCTCTCTCGCCCCAACTTCCCTTCCGATCCCCCAACACAGCCTTTCTTGAGGATAAACATTTTACCGTAAGTGACATGAATTCAGTATCTTACTGAATCTTGTCCGGTTCGATTACGGGCTCCCAGGGGCGTATGCAAATTTTGGCGGTTGAAGTGCATAAATTAGGACACAAGCGCAGGGATTAGCCCTGTCCAGGAGCTCTCAGACTCATGCCAACCATGGTCCCGAACAGCCTTTTATCAGGCAGCCAGGAGCCTTTGCCTCCCGATTCTATTATCTTTGGAGTAACCCTGGCGATGCGGCAGGTCCAGGAAAAGCTCGCCAAGGTGGCACAGGCTCAAGTCCCGGTGCTAATTGGCGGAGAAAGCGGTACGGGGAAAGAAATCATTGCCCGCCTGCTGCACTTGAGATCGCCATGGTCGGCAGGGCCCTTCGTAAAAGTAAACTGCCCGGCGATCCCGGGAACGCTTCTGGAAAGCGAACTGTTCGGGTATGAAAAAGGCGCGTTTACAGGCGCCTACGGCAGCAAACCTGGAAGAGTTGAACTGGCGCACCGCGGCTCGCTGTTCATGGATGAAATCTCGGAACTGGATCCGGCACTCCAGGCCAAGCTTTTGCAATTACTGCAGGACGGGCAGTTCTGCCGCATTGGATCCCAGGAAGACACACGCGTGGAAGTGCGATTCATCTGCGCTACCAACCGCGATTTGAGTCACGAAATCGAGACAGGAACATTCCGGCAGGACCTCTTCTACCGCATCAATGTGGTGAACATACAGCTTCCTCCACTGCGCGAGCGGGTGAAGGACATTCCCACTTTGGTGGACTATTTTCTGGGAGTGTACAACCGGTCGTTCAACCGGCGCGTGCGACCGTTTTCCAGCAGCATCCTGAACATGCTCGAGCGCTATCACTGGCCTGGCAATATTCGTGAACTGGAAAACATGATGAAGCGGTACGTGATTCTGGAGGCGGAAGAAGCCATCGGGAGTGAGCTTCTGCAACGGGAACAGAACCCGTTCCACGGTGAGCTCATCACGGAATCCAATGTCTCGCTGAAGAGAATTACGCGGCAGGCGGTGCGCGATCTGGAGCGCAAGATCATCCTGAAGACCCTGCAAGACCACAATTGGAACCGCAAGCAGGCCGCGCGGGTGCTGGAGATCAGTTACCGAGCGCTGCTCTACAAGATTCGCGACGCGGGCCTAGTCTCGTATCGGACGCGCAAGGCGGGAGCAACCATAGCCGAAACCGCCGCCGATTAGCGGGTCGATTCTTCCTCATTTTTTCGCCACAAGCCGAATCAGGCTGGACTTTGCAAAGAGTCCGGTGTAATGGCGGGCGGCGCGCCGATGGACAACTGCGCGCGCAAGACATCCTGCAAAGGAACGAACCTGGCACACCGGAGCAGCTGGCGCAGGCGGCCTTCCATTTCTCCCAGATTCCGGTAGTGCCGCAAGCGAGATTTCCAGCTTCCCGCAAGGCGGGGCTGCTCCGGATCCAGTTCCCACGGGTGAAAGTACATGACCGAAGAATTTCCTTCTCTACGCACGCGCTCCACTCCCCAGCGCGTGTACCACATGGGGAGAATGCGCAAGTAGCCTCCGCCCGCCACGGGCCAGTTGCGCCCCCAAAGGCGCGCCGTCATGGGAGGAAGTTCATAGATGCTACGGCCCGTTCCGAGTTCCCAGTTGTAGAGAAACCGGGGAGCCTCGGGGATGCCGTAAACGTCGTGATGGACGGGAAAAACGCTGGAATCATAGAAAAATCCCTCTTCCGCAAGAACCTCCAGCGCCCAGAGGGATGGGCGCACGATGGAGAACGTAGGGGCGCGGTAGCCCTCAACGCGCCGGCCACCAGCATCCTCGATGGCCTTGCGGCCGCGCTGCGTGTCGGCGCGAAATTCCTCGGGTGTCATGCGGAAGATGCAGCGGTGATTGAAGCTGTGGCAGGCCACTTCGTGGCGCGCATCCTGGATGCGGCGCACCACCTCGGGCTCTCTCTCAGCCACATAGCCCAGGATGAAAAACGTGGCGCGCACATCGAAGCCCGCCAGCAAATCAAGGACCCGGCGCACAGATTCGCCCACGCGACTGGCAAACCCCGGCCACTGATCGGGTGTGATGCGGTCCGCAAAAGCCTCGACGTGGTAGTAGTCCTCCACATCCACGCTGAGTCCGTGGACCGAGGAGCCGCGTGGAGTCGCCTCGGGCGTCAGGGCAGGGGCAACCTGGGGCTCTTCCGCTGTCTCCGGCTGAACATTGGTTGACGGCTGCATCGCAGCTTTTATTCTCGCAGAAGGCTTGCACACGCGCCAGAAAACCCTTCCGACCACGATCGCGCAACGAAATCCCGCACCCCTTCCGTCATTAGCGAGGCTGGGACGTCGTGGCTCGATTTTGCCGATGCTGGGCTAGAGTTACTAGAAAGGCAATCTGTGCCTTAGGAGACTTGTTTATGGATCGCGCAACTCTGCGCACATGGCTAACTATTGCTCTGGCGGTGTTTCTAGCGACGCCGCTCTGGGGCCAGAGGCCGGCAGAATCCTTTCGCGGGCGGCCTGTAGCTGCCGGCGAGGTTCTGGTGGCGTTCCGCGGGCCTGCTGCCGCCGCACTGGGCCGGATTCAAGTTTCCGAGGACATCGAACTCGCTGAGGGCGTGGGTGGCGCAGGCGCTTTCCTCCTGCGGTCACGCAGCAAGAACGTGGCGTCCTTGATCGAAAGCCTGGCCCATCAACCCGAGATCGCCTATGCAGAGCCTAACTACATCGTGAGCGTGGCCGAGCAACCCGATGATGCCCGATTCGGCGAGCAATGGGC
>CAYRII010000023.1:0-18838 GCA_964424245.1 uncultured Terriglobales bacterium
CTGAATTGGATTCCGCTGGCGCTGGAGGCCGTGGAACGCATCCAGCCGCCGCTTCTTCCGCTGTTCTTCGCGCTGCTTCTCGCCTTCCTGCGCCGCCGGCGCGAGCACTTCGGCTCCCTGCTCACCCGCCCCTAGAGCCCGCGTCACGGCCGCTTGTGACGGCTGACACAGCCTTGACCGGCGCCTCCGAGGCATGCTGGCACTTGGGATTTTTGCGCGTGCTTTGCGGGTGCGACCGGAGGATGGACCTTGCCTTCTCGACGCGACCAGTACCAGATCGAAAGCATCAAGCCCAAAAAGCAGGACGCCGTGGAGCGCGTGCACAACTTTGACGAAGTTTCGCAGCCCTACACCACGGAACAAGCCATGCAACAGGCGCAACGCTGCCTGCTCTGCGAGCACTCGCCCTGCGCTCTGGGCTGCCCGTTGCACAATGACATTCCCGCTGCTCTGTTCGCGCTCTCCCAGGGCGACTTCGTGGGCGCCGCCCGCAAGTTCATGGAAACTTCGAACTTCCCCGATGTTTGCGGCCGCATCTGCCCCCAGGAAAAACAGTGTGAAGGCTCCTGCGTGCTGGCCGCGCGCGGGGCCCCGGTCAACATCGGCAAGCTCGAGGCTTTTGTCACCGATTATGTGCGCAAGAACTACGGTTACCTGCCGCGCCCCAGGCAGCCGCTCACCGGCATGCGCGTGGCGGTGGTGGGCGCCGGCCCCGCCGGCCTTGCCGTCGCCGAGGAGCTGGCTGTCCTGGGACACGACATCAGGGTCTATGACGCCTGGCCCCGTCCGGGCGGCCTGCTGCTTTACGGCATTCCCGGCTTCAAGCTTAACAAGGACATCGTCTCCGCCAAGATTCAGTTCCTCGAAGAACTGGGCGTGAAGTTCATCTGCAATTTCCGCGTGGGCGCGGAGCATCCGGTGGAAGAGCTGTTGCAGAGCGCAGACCTGGTTTTTCTGGGCTACGGTGCCGTCAAGGGCGGGGAGATGAAGATTCCCGGCGAGGATACGCTGCGCAACGTCTACCAGGCCACGGAGTACCTGGTTCGCGGCAACCTCGCGCGCGACCTGCTGCCGGAGTGGATGCTCGCAGAAGGTCAGGATCACCGTCCGCACTCCGGCCAGGTCACCATTGTGATTGGCGGCGGCGACACGGCCATGGATTGCGTGCGCACCGCGCGTCGCCTCAACCCTGCTTCTGACGTGTCTTGCGTCTACCGCCGCACGGAGAAAGAGATGCCGGGACGGTTCGAAGAACGGGTGAACGCGCGCGAGGAGGGTGTGCAGTTCGAATGGCTCACCGCACCCGTGAAGCTCATCGGCGACGAGCATGGCGCTGTCTCTGCGGCCGAGTGCATTCGCATGCGCCTGGGTGAACCCGACGCCAAAGGCCGCCGCTCGCCCGTTCCCATCGAGGGCTCCAACTTCATCCTGCCTTGCGACACGGTGGTAATGGCCATCGGCTATAGTCCGGAAACGGAAATCCCCGAAACCACCGACAATTTGAAGACCACCCGCTGGGGCACCATCGTGGTGGAGAGCGAGGAAACCGGGCGCACCACGCGCGCAGACGTTTTCGCCGCCGGCGACAACGTGCGCGGTGCCGACCTGGTGGTGACCGCTGTAGCCGCCGCCCGCAACGCCGCGCGCGAGATGCATCAGAAACTGATGGCGATGGCCATGAAGCAGTCCCACGAGGGCAGGGTCACAGAAGTGCCGCAGTAAGGCTTCGACTTGCAGGATCTCGGTTGTTGCAGCTTCCACGCACAGCCGCTGCGAATCACTCTCCCCAGGTCAGCGCCTGATCCACAGCTTCCAGCAAAATGGGCCCGCGGAAGCGCAGCAACGTGGCCGGGCCGGAGGCGCACTCGATCTCCAGCGCCTCGTCGGTGCCATCCCCGGCGGTCCTGAGCCAGATGCGTTTTGGCTTTTCCACCATGCGCGTGAATTCCTGGTGGCCGAAGGTGATGGCAATGACATCGCGGCCTCGCTTTTCAAGCTGTGCTGTAATGCCGGCGAGGGGCTGGTCCTGCACTTCCACCTGCGCTCCGACGTCGGGCCCCAGAACCTCCAGGGTCATTCTCCAGGACTGGTGGTCGCGGCTAAAGGTGCCAAAGAACTCCGGCCACTCCCGGCGCGGCACTTCTCGCGTGCAACCCGGCTCCGTGCTTTGCCCGGAGGGATTCGAGGGCGCACTGTCATGCTCTTTGCCTGATCCTGCGGGATGCTTGATTGCATAGGTCATAAAATTCCTCCTGCAGCCGGTGGGCGCGATTGCGGAATCGCAGGATGTCTTCAATCTTTGCGCCGCCCTCAGGCAGCGCCCCACCTGCTTGTTGATATTGCAATCGGTTGTGCAGGCGGTTGCCGCGACCGTGGTCACGTCGCGGTGTGACTCTCAGTGGCCGGAGAGCGGCGGGGCACCGCCGAGAGGCCGCATCCGGTCAAATGGTGAGCCGTTTCAGCCGCCGATGGAAGCGACCTTAGTCTGACCGATACGCAGGCGCAGTTTGCGAGGAAAACAACCCGGCCTTGAGCAGCACCATGAGCAGCGCGAAATCGCCGATCAGCTCGCAGGCGGCAATCAGGACCACCAGCCAGGTAGCGTGCACGCGGCTGTGCACCAGGGCCAGCAGCAGCGTGGCCACCAATCCTACGGCGAGTACCAGCCCGAGGAAGACAGGTGCGTACCGACCCCGGAGCAGCATGCGCACCGTCTCGCGGGCTGCAGGAGCCCAACTTCTGATGTGCGCAAGATAGAGCCCCAGCAGCACCAGATTCGTGAGCAACAGAATGTACTCCGTCTGGACGAGCATCACCGGAACCGCCGCGCCCTCGCCCGTGAGTTCGCGCAGAGTCAGCGACAGCGTGGTGCCACCCAGCGCGGCATAGGTGAGGCAAAGCAAGGGCAGCAGCCCCGTATCCCAGAAGGGAATGGCGGCCGACATGTTCATCACCAGGCCGTCATAAAACATGATGAATAGGGCGGAAAGCCCAGCCATCCAGATCACGGCCGAGTTTAGGGCGCCCTGCGGCTGCCAGCCGAGGGAAAACCAGCGCGGCAGAAGCAGCATCGCGCCGGTGATTCCGAAGATGCCGGTGGCCCAGATGCCGCGCGCGATCCAGGAGCGGTCAGGGCGCATGGCGGCGCGCCAAAAGCGCTCCGGCCGGCCCAGATACAGCAGGTGCGAAGTGTTTTTGCCTATCATCACGATCAGGTAGCCCACCAGCATGCCCAGAGCGTGGTCGCCGAGCAACGAGACCAAAAAAAGCCCGGCGCCGATTTCGCCGAAAAAGAAGGCGGAGCCGATCAGCCAGTTCCACCAGGTCTGCGGATAGAACCCGTAGGCAAAGCGGTGGGGCGCGATGGCGATGGATGGTGGCCCGCTCATGGCTTCCTCCTCTATTCGTCCAGGTAGTACACGCTGGGCCGGGTTTGGGCCTCGGGCAGCAGAGTCCATCCCTTGCGTTGGCGGATGAGCTGCCGCAGGCGCCCGTCTTCCGGCTCCAGGTCACCGAAGATGCGGGCATCGGTGGGGCAGGTCACCACGCACGCCGGCTCCAGTCCCTGGTCCACGCGGTGGGCGCAGAGCGTGCACTTGGTCATGGTGCCTTCTTCGAAGTCGGTGAACTTGATGGCTTCCAGGGGACTGACGCCATCGCCGCTGTATCCATGCGCCAGCAATCCGCGCTCCACGAAGTGGCGGTTCATGTAGGGACAAGCCACGGCGCAGGCGCGGCACCCGATGCAGACCGACTTGTCCGCCATCACGATGCCATCCTCGCGAACGTAGGTGGCGCCGCTGGGGCAGGCTTGGGCGCAGGGTGCGTCGTCGCAGTGATTGCAGAGCACAGGAAGGAAGGTGCGCCGCGTCTTGGGGTAGGTGCCCACCTCACGCGTGATGACGCGCGCGAAGTGAATGCCCGCAGGCGTGCCGTTCTCCTGTTTGCAGGCCAGGGTGCAGGCGTTGCATCCGATGCAACGCTTCAAGTCAATCACCAGTCCCAGTCGAGCCATACGTTCCTCCAGGTCAGCCGCCGTGCAGATGGCGCAGGATCGCCAGGGTCACAACCTGCTCCCCGCCCAGAAGTGGGCGGTCGAGCTGGTCGGGTTTCAAGCTGAAGCCGTCCACCAGCACGGCGAAGTCGCCTCGCAGCCTGCCGTCGCAGGTAAGATTGGCGTAGAGAGTGCCGCCGTCCACGGTTGCCAGTTGCCGCAGCAGGTCGGCCACGGTGCCCTGCCCGAAGCTGACCCTGCGCTTGCTGAAGCCGAGCAGCTTGCGTGCCGTTCCCAGCGCTGCCACGTCAACCGTGGGCATAGCGAACCTCCTCCTCCCATCCCCTCATCACCTCCAGGCGCACCCGCGCCGTGGACTCCAATCCGCCCGTGGCGTTGTCCGTATAGCGCATGGAGCCGGCAAGCAACCGGTTGAAGTGGCTCCCTTTGACGCGCACCGCGGGGTTGGTGACGAAGTGGCGGGTGATGGCGTTGCTCACACCGAGCACCTGCGGATGGATGCCTTCCACCACCTGGGCCAGGCCCTCGATGGAGCCCGCGGGCGAAGTCAGGCGAATGCGCGCTCCGGTCTGGATGCCGAACGTCGCGGCCGTCTGCGCGTTGATGAGGATGCCGCCATGCACCGGGTCCTTCTCGCTGACCTCGGTGAGCCAGGGCATCACCATGGTATCGGCGAAGGTATGCAGGGCCTCCTTGAAGGTGATGGCGAAGAAGGAATAGCCGCGGGCTCCGTCCTCGATCACCGCCGAATCCTTCCAGAACGGCAACGGCTTGTAGTTGTCGAACGGCCAGCCGGCAATGCCGGCCTCTTCCATCTTGCGCCGCAGGTCCTCGCCGGTGCGCTGGATGAAAGCGAAGTAGAAAGGCAGGCGCAGTTGGCCGTAGGGCAGGTAGGTTTCCTCCGGCGTGCGCGGGCGGACGGCGTGGCCGTTTCGCTTGAACCACTCGAGCCCGCGCTCCTCGCCATAGATCGACTTGGCGTACCGGTCCCAGAGTTCGTGGTCGCTGTAGCGTTTTTCGGGATTGAGCAGATATTCCGGCTTTTGCGTGAAGCCGCAGACCACGTTGAGCAAATCGTTCCAGTCGTCGCGAAAGCCCAGGCGCTCGGCCAGTTCGGTAAGGATCTCGTAGGCGTCGCGAGTGTCGCCCAGCGGCTCGACCACCGGCTGGCGCACGGAATGGCCCGTGACCACCGGGGGTTCCAGGCAGTTCAGTAGCGTCGATTCCAAAAACGTCCGGTCGGGCAGGAAGACGTCGGCCCACTGCGTTGACTCCGTCAGGTGGATGTCGATGGCGACCACGAACTTCATGCGCCGCATGATCTCTTCCACCTTGCCGGTCTCGGGCAGGTTCCAGAGGGGGTTGGAGTGATAGAGCAGCATGGCCTCGGGCCGGTAGTTCAGGCCGAAGCGTTCGGGTTCGAGCAGCGTTTCGGTGTTGAGTTGCCCGGCGTCAAAGCCGATGGGGAACCATTCCATCAGGTGGGTGGAATCCGGCGGATACTTGAAGGGGGGCGCGGGATGCAACTGGTGCGGCTCCGGCTTCAGCATGCCGTCCTCGCCCGGGCTGACGAAGAAGCCGCGGTGGTCCAGGGGTACACCCAGGTGTCCGCCGGGAACGTCAATGTTTCCCACCAGCATGTTGAACAGCTTGTAGGTTATGTTGTCGAACAGCCCGTTGGCGTGCGACTGCGAGCCGCGATAGTAGTTGAGGGCCGCGGGCCGGTATGGGTAGGTTTTGCCGGCGATCTCGATGGTGGCGCCAAGCCGCGCTGCCTCCACGAACTCGCCTGCGATGCGGCGAATAGTTGGCGCCGGAACGGTCGTAATCTCGCTCATGCGCTCGGGCGTGTGGGTCACCAGAATGTCTTTCCACACCTGGAAGCCGGTGCGCACCGGCCTGCCTTCCGTCACAAACAATCCTTCGAGCGTCATGGCCTCCGGAGGAACGGTGTCCCAAGCGGCGGGGGCCTGAGCACGGGTGTCCCACACTTGTGCTTTGCCGGCGTCGTCACGCAGAAAGTGGCCATCGTCCAGGACCAGGTAGGGAGCGTTGGTGCGGTCGCGCAGGAATTCGCGATCGAAGCGGTCCAGCTCATGCACCAGGACGTGCGCCATGCCCAGCACGAAGGCGCGGTCGGTACCCGGAAGGATGGGGATCCATTCGTCGGCTTTGGCGGCGGCGACGGAGCAGCGCGGGTCAAGCGTCACCACCTTCATGCCGCGCATGCGCGCATCGGCCATACGCTTGGAGCTTCCCGAGACGTGCAGGTGCGAGGAGAAGCCATCGCCGGAGCCGATCTGGATCCAGTAGTTGCAGAGTTCGTAGTCGTTGATGGCGGCGAAAGAGCCATCCACGGGACCGTTCACCGGGTGGTACGAACCGCCGCAATAATTGCCCAGGGAAGTGAAAAAGTTCGGCGAGCCAAACACCGCCGGCCATCCCCAGAGGAGGATGCGCTGGAAGTCTCCCAGGGCACACAGCAGCTTGCGCGGGTCGTCAGCACGAACTTTGCCGAGTTCGCGCGCCACGATCCCGTAAGCCTCGTCCCAGGTGATCTCCACCCAGGCGGGGTTCACGCCCGGTCCCTTCATCGGGTTGGTGCGCTTCATGGGACGCAAGACGCGGGTGGAATCGTAGAGGCGCGCCAGACCGGCGTTGCCCTTGGGACAGAGCTTGCCGAGGTTGTCGGGGTTGGTGGGGTCGCCTTCGATTTTCAGCGCGACGCCGTCTTTGACCAGCACCTTGATCCCGCATCCGTGCAGGCACATGCCGCAGGTGCTGGGAATCCAACTGCCATGGTATGCGGAAGCCGCGGTCGCCATGGATGGTCTCTCCTGGGCCGGCTTGCTCGACCCGGCTGCCGGGGTTGGGGAAGGGTCTCAGACAATACCGCCGCTACCTCACGCCCCGTTGGCTCTTGAATCCTTTATAGGTGTGTGGGGAGCAGGAGGCTGTGACTATTGTCACGAGCGGGTGTGATGCGCCTGGGGCCGGGCGCTACGGCCCGACGCCGCCGGTGTGGCAGTCGCTGCAACTGTACTCGCCGATATCGCCGAGATCCACGGGATGCTGGAAGCTGCTGCCTTCAAGCGTGGCCATGGGCGAGCCCCCTTCGGTTTGCCCCAGCAGGGTATGGCAGATTTCGCAGTCCTTGGTGATGATCTTGCCTTCGGCGCTGACGTGCTGCCCGTCGTGGCAGCGGTAGCATCCCGGAAAGTAGAAGTGACCGATGTTATCCGGGTGGGTGCGCCAGTTGACTTTCATTTCCGGGAAGTTGGTGGTGCTGAATATCTGCTGCGCGGCGGCGATGGCCTGCTGAATGGCGGGCCGGCGCGCCTGGTACGAGTCCTGGTAGCTGGTGAAGTAGTAGCGGTCGAGATTGGTGGCGATAGCTTCTACCGCCTCCTGGTTTGAGGAGTAGGGCTGGCTGAGAACCTCCACGGCCTGCTGCTTGATGAAGGGCAGCGTGCGGTCGATGCGGCCGGCGAGCAGGGCCTCATCCACGGCGCGATCGGGCGGGAAGTAGATGTGCGAGGGCCGGTTGTGGCAGTCCACGCAGTCCATGCGCCGCTTGGGCGCCTTGCGGATCTCCTCCGGGGTCATGGTGGAGTCTTTCCGCGTGTACTCGGTGACGCGGCCCTGGGTGTCCTTGATGCGCACCCAGGGAATGACCTGGCGGGTGGGGTCGGCGGCCACGTAGATGATCTCGTTGGCGATGTTCATGTGCCAGTGGATGCCGGTGGTGAGGCCGGTGGTGGGGCTGCCGCCGCCGGTCTTGATGAGCATGCGGATCTGCCGGGGAGTGTTCTGCTCGTCGGGAGCAAAGTGGGTGAACACTTTGAGCTGGGCGCCATAGAAGCGCTCGGGCCAGTGGCATTGCTCGCAGGTTTCGCGCGCGGGACGCAGATTGGCGACGGGCGTGGGGATGGGCTTGGGATACTTGTTGAAGGTGACGGCGTAGATCTGGTAAGCGCCCGACAGCTTGGAACGCACGTAGCAACCGGCTCCGGGACCAACGTGGCAACCGGTGCAGCTCACGCGCGCGTGGGGCGAAGCCTGATAGGCGATGAACTCGGGGTGCATGACGGAGTGGCAGACCTGGCCGCAGAACTGCGTGGTTTCCGTGTATTCATAGGCGCGATAGCTGCCCAGGGCGCTGAGCAGGAGGAAGAACAAGGTGGAGGTGACGAAGACCAGAAGGGCGCGGCGATGGTGGGGCCGGTTGAGGTCCAGCCGGGGATAGGGCGGCGCGAAATCGCCCGCGTGCCGGCGGCGGCGGCGGCGCTCGAACAGCATTCCAGTTGGAACCAGCACCAGTCCAAAGACGAGCACAGCGGGAAGAATGAGATAGGCCAGGATGCCGACATAGGGATTCGTGGTCACCCCGAAAAAATCCAGAAGCAAAATGAAGAAAATGTTGGCCAAGCTGACGAGGGCAATGCCGGCTCCAACCCAACTGATCAGGTTGCGAAACAGGCCCGCGGGTGGCAATGAGCGCAAGCGTTGGGCGGTCGAATCCTGGCTGTTTTCCGGTACCGGGCTTGGGGTCTCTTCCGGCATGCAACCTCTCTGAAAACTACAACTTACACTATTCCCATCCGGGCGTGCAGGCAAAAACCCGCCCAAGGTTGCGGTCAGGCTCCTGGCGGCTCTTGCTCGCCGGGCGGCTCCGCTGGTTTTTCCTTTGCGTCCGCCTCCGACTCCGCCGCTTTCTCCGCGGCCTCTGCGTGTCCGCCTTGCGGTGGAGATTGTGTCTCTGCATGCTCTTCGGGGACGCGTCCGTCCCAGAAGGCCCAGTTCAGAGGGTAGACATCCGGATCCAGCATGACGTGGTAGGAATGCCAGACCAGGATGGCGAGCACGGCCAGAATGGCCTCGTAGAAATGGATGGCGGTGGCGATATCGATGGACCAGCGCGGCAGCCAGTGGATGACCTGGACCTCGAACCAGAGCATGAGCCCGGTGATTCCCATCAGCACGGTGCCCCAGACCACGGCCAGGTACTCGGCTTTTTCCGCGTAGGAGAAGCGCGGGAAGCGGGGACGCTCGTCGCGGAGGCCGAGGTGAAAGCGTAGGTTGTGGAGCAAGTCAGCCAGGTCCTGGCGGACCGGACGAAAATCGCGCAAACCCTGGCGGCCCTCGCGGGTCAGCAGCATGTATCCGGCGTGGTACAGCCCCAGGATGAGCAGCACGACCCCGGCCACACGATGGGCGATACGGCGGAGGGTTTCGCTGCCGCCGAGCAGCCAGGCCATCCAGGAGTCGGGGTATTTTAGGGCAAAGCCGGTCAGCGCGAGGAGGATGAAGCTGAGCAGCAGGATCCAGTGCTGCACGCGCTGGTTGAGCGTCATGCGCAGGACGGGGCGCGGCCCGGCGGCGCGGCGCAGAAGCGCCTTGCGGCGCCAGAGGATGCCGTTGTGCACGAGCATGAATCCGATGGTGGCGAAGATGAGCACGAGATAAAAGCGGCGCACCCAGCGCGTGCCCACGCTGCCCATGTCCCGCGAGAGCGGCGCGTCCACGTGCACCACGCCGACCGCGAAGTTCACGCCGGCGCCCGGATGGCACTGGCCGCAGGTTGTGACCAGGTTGGCCTTGTGCACCATGGAGCGCGGATCGGACGAAGGCAGGATGTTGTGCACGCCGTGACAACTGGCGCAGTTGGCCACCACACCGGACCCCAGGCGCGAGGCCAGGCCGTGGTAGCTGTCGAGGTAGGTGGTGGCGCGGCGGCCGGGAACGCCGAACTCCTGCGCCAGGCGAACGCCTTCGTGGCACTGGGCGCAGGTAGTGCGCGCCAGGGCCTGGGCGGCGACCGAAGAAGTGGGATCAATATGAGGCTTGATGAGATGGATGCCGTGGCAGTCCGTGCAGACGGGCGCCTGCCAGTTGCCGCGGGCAACCGACCGGCCGTGGATGCTGGCCATGAACTCGTTGGAGACCTCCTCATGGCACTGCCCACAGGTTGCAGGCACGTTGAACTTGAAGATGCGCGACCTGGAATCGTTGGCCGGCAGGACGTCATGAGCGCGGTGGCAGTCGGTGCAGACGGCAGCCTTCTCCGAACCCGCGGCCACGGCCTGGCCGTGCACACTCTGCTGGTAAGACAGGAAGGGCTGCGCGCTCAGTCCGGTGCCTTCCAGCACAAAGCGGACGCCGTGGCACTGGCCGCAAGTTTTGGGGATGGAGGCGCGATGCGTCGGCGAGCCGGGATCGGCGGAGGGCAGAATGGCGTGCGGAGGGCCGTGGCATCCGGCGCAGCCGGGCGCCTGCGACTTGCCCTTGCGCACGGCGAGGGCGTGCACGCCCGATTCGTGGGCCTGCTGGACTTCGGCGTGACATTGGGCGCAGGAGACCGGGACGGGCGCCGGCTCATGAGGAAAGCGGCCCACATCGGAATGGCAGTCGGCGCATCCCAGAACGCCGTGGACGGAAGCCTGGAAAGCGGCGGGATCAACCTCGTGACACTCCGCGCAGTTGAGTCTCTTGTTCTGAGCCAGAGACGAGACGCCGCAGACCAGCACCACAACCGCCAGGCGAAGCCCGAAGCCAAAGCCGGAAGAAGGCATGAGCAAGAATCCTTCCGTGGCTGCCTCGGCGCCCGAGGCGCCGCCGGCAACCCTTAGTTCTGGTCCGGCGACCCGGGCGAAGCCCCGGGCCGCTCGATTTCGCGTATGTAGAAATACAACCCCGCCAGCACAATCAAGACCAGCACAACGGAGGTACCCAGGCCGCGGCGCCGGAACCCGAGTTCTGCCAGCGCCTTTTCGCCGGCCTGGACACCTGCTGTGGCGGTCTTCAGGCCGGGATTGATGTCTCCCTCCACGCGCTGCACATCAAAGGCATGGATGGTGACACGGGCTTTGGTAAGCGCATCGCGCGCCTGAGTGAGTTCCAGGAGAGGCTCGCTGACTTCCATGCCGGAGCGCTCGGCGCGGCCCAGGATTTCTTCCGCGCGGTGGATTGCCGTTTCCAAGCCGAGGAGCCGCTCTTGGATGGACTTGGCCGCCTGGAATCCGGCGTCGCCCTCGGCGTGGCAATTGGTGCAGACCGATTGCGGGCCGGCGCCCAGCATGGCGTCCGAAGGTTGGCCGATACGATGATTGCTGTGGCAGGTGACGCAGCTGGGCAAATCCAGAGCCGCGAAGGCCTGCTTGTGCGGGCTGACGTCAAACAACTGCGACTGGAAGACGTGGCAGTTGGCACAGACGAACTCCACCGAGGCCACGCCCGGCGGCGCCGCGCCGTGATTGCCATGGCATGTGCTGCAGGTGGGGGCGCTCAAGTCGCCGCGCTCCACCATGGCTTTGTGGTGCACGCTGGCGCTGTACGAGGCAAACTGGTCGGAGGGAATGGAATAGCCCTTCATGTAGGCGGCGTCGGCGTGACAGCGGGAGCAGGTGGTGGCCACGTTCAGCGGATGCACGCTGGAGCGCGAGTCGCCGGCGGGGAGGATGCCGTGCACGCCGTGGCAGTCGGTGCAAACGGCAACCTTGACGTCGAGCTTTTCGAGGCGCCGGCCATGCACGCTGGTCTTGTACTGGCTGAGCTGGTCGGTGCGCAGCGAAGGATTGTAGTTGCGCATGAACGACCCGTCCGAGTGACAGCGGGCACAGAGTTGGGGAATGCGCGCGCGATCGGGCTTGGCGCGAAACCCGGCGGCGCGTCCCATGGCGACCTCGGCGTCATCCTGGGAGGCGTCGCCACCGTGGCAACTGACGCAGGTCAGCCCCTTCTGGGCGTGGATGTCGGCGGCGAAACTATTGCGCGTGACCCCGATGAGTTCCGGGACCTCCGACCATTCTTCTCTTTTCGCCATTTGGAAGAAGAGATACGGGTGCGATGGCCACTGCTCTGTTTCCCCAACGGCTAGACGAAAGGAAAGTACACCCGTGCGTGAGGGGCCTTACAAGGGCGTGATGGGCGTCACGAATAGGCGTGACCCGTATCACTCATCTTCTGCCCCTTTCCTCCCTAAGATTTCTCCATAACAACTTACTGAACAGACCTCGCTTTCCGGCGAGGATGTCGGAAAGGGGAAGAAAGATGATTCGCATTCTTCGATTCCTCCTTGTCTCGTTCCTGCTTCTCCCGTTACCAACACAGAAGATGCGCGCCCAGGAGATGACGCCCGCTGCGCAACAACCCGCGAATGAGGTGGAATTCCTCCGCCTGCAGGTCCAGGAACAACAGACGCAGATTGAACAGTTACAACAATCGCTGAAGCAGCAGTCAGACTTGCTACAGCAGCAGCAACAGCTGCTGGAAGCGTTACGGCAGAAGCTGGAGCCGGCCGGTGGGGCGCCGGCGGCCACAACGGCAGGTAGTTCAATCATCGAGGCCAAGGCCGCTGCCCCAAAGCCCTCCGACCAACCTACACCTAAGGCAACAGAAGGCCCCATCCTTGGAAAGATCAAATTCCATGGGCTGCTGCAGGGCTGGTTCGCGGGGGGCGACGGCGGGTTCCGGGACACCTTTCGGCTGCGCCGCGGGGAACTGAAGTTGAGCGGTGAGATCACGCCCAAAGCGAAGTGGACGGTCATGATCGATCCCGCGAAGGCGATCTCGGTGAACAACACCTGGGACACCATCGGTGGAACCAAGGTCGTCAGCGATGTAAAAGTCAGCCAGGCAAGCCGCATTCTGCAGGATGCCTTCCTTACGCTGGATTACATCCCCCGTGTCCACCTCGACTTCGGACAGTTCAAGGTGCCTCTGAGTCTGGAAGGGCTGCAATCCTCCGCCACGTTGGAAACTGTCGAGAGGGCCATGTTTGCGTCGGATCGGACCCGCGGCGGCACGTACGGTGACATCCGCGACCTGGGCGTGATGCTGCGCGGTCCCATCACCTCGCACCTGGACTACCAGATCGGTCTGTTCAACGGCAGCGGCGAAACCCAGAACGATATGGACAAGAACGACCAGAAGGCGCTGATCGGCCGTCTCGTAGTGCGGCCCCCGTTTCTCAAGGGGCTTCAGATCGGCGGCTCCGGCGCGTGGGGGAACGGTCAACGGGCGGACCGCCCACGCCGCGACCGTCTGGGCGCCGAGCTGCTCTACAACCGGCGTTCGTTGCTTCTCAAGTCGGAGTTCATGACCGGCAAGGACTCCAGCACCTCTCGCCTGGGCTACTACGGTCTCATCGGCTATAAGGTCCGTCCCAACGTGCAGGCGGTTTTCCGCTTTGATGTCTGGGATCCGGACACACGGCTGGAAACCGATTCGTCGAACGTCACCGAACGCGATTACGTTGTCGGTGTCAACTACTTCATTACCGAAAGCACCCTGAAGCTGCAGCTCAATTACGTGCGCAAGACGTTCCAGAACCAACTCTTGCCGTCGAAGAACCTAGCGCTGGTGAATCTCCAGACGTCTTGGTGAGGAACCGTACCTAAGGCGCAAATGGACCGGCAAGGAACGGTAATCAGCAACTTACCACGAGGACGCTGAAATGGAAGCCAAGGAGGAAAGACCGGACGTTCAGGAAGCGCCGGTGGCGGGCAGCGAGATCCCGCGGCGCGATTTCATCCGCGTAGCGGCCCTGGCGGCGGGCGGGACCGCCCTCGTGGCTGGAGGCGCTGTGGTCCTGAGCTCTTCGCCCGAGGACCCCACTGGTCCCGGCACCGTTCGTCTCATTCCCGACACGCCTAGTGTTCCCAAAGGGGAGGGTGCGGACCTGCTGATTCGCATGCAGGAAGAGCTCCGGCTGGCCATGGCCAAGCCGGTCGAGCAGCGCCATTGGATGATGGTGATTGATACGCGCAAGTGTGTCGGCTGCAGCGCCTGCACCGTGGCATGCATTGCGGAAAACAAACTGCCGCCCGGTGTGGTGTACAGGCCGGTCGTGCAGCAGGAGATGGGTGCTTTCCCGAACGTGCAGCTCCGTTTCTTCCCACGGCCCTGCATGCAATGCGACGAGCCGCCTTGCGTTCCTGTCTGTCCGGTCGAAGCCACCTGGAAGCGTCCCGATGGGGTCGTTGCCATCGATTATGACGAGTGCATCGGCTGCGGCTACTGCATTACCGCATGCCCATACAACGCGCGCACACGGGACCTGGGCGATAACTACAGCGACGGCACCCCCGCGCTTCAGCCCTACGAGCAGCAGCCCAACCACGAATACGGCAAGTCGTGGAGCCGCCAGGACCACAGCTCGCCCGTTGGCAACGCGCGCAAGTGCCACTTCTGCCTGCATCGGCTGGAAGTAGGCCAGTTGCCGCAGTGTGTCACGACCTGCATCGGACGCGCCACCTATTTTGGCGACGGCAATAACCCGGAGAGCTTGGTCAGCCGGCTGTCAGTGAAACCAAACGCCCTCCGCCTGCTGGAGGAAAAGGGGACCAAGCCGCGAGTGGTCTACCTGATCTAAAGGAGCACGAAAGATGACGCCACACGTGAAACGAGTCCTTTGGGTGTTGTGGATTGCCGTGGTGCTCTTCGGAACCGCGGGCCTCGTGCAGCGGCTGATCCACGGTCATCAGGCCGCTGCGTATGGCAGTTACGTGGTCTGGGGTCTTTGGGTCTCGGCCTACATCTACTTCATCGGCCTTTCGGCAGGGGCTTTTCTGCTGTCGTCGCTCATCTACGTCTTCGGCGTGCGGCAGCTGGAGCGCATCGGAAAGTTGTCGCTGTTCGTCGCCGTCATCACGCTCTTCATGGCATTGCTCTCCATCTGGTTCGATCTGGGGCGAATGGACCGTTTCTACAGGGTTTTCACGCACCCAAACTTCGGCTCGATGATGGCCTGGATGGTGTGGCTGTACACCGCGTACTTCCTTCTGTTGCTTGCGGAAATCTGGCTAGCCCTGCGCCCCGACCTGGCGCGATGGGCAGGCGAGGGAGGGATTCGGGGCGGCATCGGGCGCACCCTTTCGTTTTCCCCGGGACCGCTGACGGAGGATCAGGAGAATCGGGCGCGACAATGGCTCAAAGCTTTGGGGACAGTCGGCATTCCTCTGGCGATCACGTTTCACGGCGGCGTCGGTGCTTTGTTCGCAACAGTTTCGGCGCGCACTTACTGGCATACGCCCCTGGTGCCGATTCTTTTCCTGACCGGCGCTCTAGTTTCCGGGGGCGGGCTGATAGCGTTTGCCGTAGCCGCCTTCTGGCCGCACCGGGATCAGGCCTATCGCGAGACCGTTTTCTATCTCGGGCGCGTCCTCTTGCTCTTGCTGGCGTTTGATCTACTGCTCGAATGGGCCGAATTTTCGATTCCCATGTGGTACGGCATCGGTCATGACTTCGACCTTTTGAAGCGCGTCCTGTTCGGCGAGTTCTGGTGGGTCTTTTGGCTGATCCACATTGGGATGGGCAGCGTGCTCCCGGCCGCCCTGCTCCTGACCCGGCAGAAGCAACCGTGGAGCGTCGGCCTGGCCGGGCTGCTGATCGCCGTGAGCTTCATGGCGGTGCGGCTGAACATCGTGATTCCGGGCCTGATCGAACCCAACCTGCAGAACCTGCAAACGGCCTTCGTGGATCGCCGGCTCCTGTTCCGCTATGTGCCGAGCCTGTTCGAATGGCAGCTTACGCTCTTTGTCGTCGCGCTCGGCGTGGCTGCCTTCTATCTCGGCTACCGCTATCTCCCGCTGACGGAGAAAGGAAGAGCGTCATGAACCGTAAAGATCCCAAACCTGTAACCCGGCGGCACTTTGTCAGGCACGGGGCATTTCTTGGAACTGGGCTCGCGGCCACGCTGTTTCATGCCGAGCAAAGCGCTGCGGCAGGTTCCGGCGCAGTTCTGAACAGCAGTCGCCCGGATGCGAGATATGGCATGAACAACCCGGAGGACCTGCTGTATTCGGTTTGCATGAACTGCAATACGGGTTGCGGCATCAAGGCCAAGATCCAGGGTGGCATTCTCACCAAGCTCGACGGAAATCCGTACAGCCCGTGGACGATGGTGCCGCATCTGCCGATGAAAGCCTCTCTCGAGGATGCAGCGCGCGTGGACGGCGCGCTGTGCCCGAAAGGCCAGGCCGCCGTGCAGACCGTTTACGATCCCTATCGGCTCCGCAAGGTACTGAAGCGCGCGGGCCGGCGCGGTGAGAATCAATGGCAAACAATCTCCTTCCAGCAGGCCATTACCGAGATCGTCGAGGGCGGGAAGCTGTTTGCACATGTTGCGGGAGAAGAGAACCGACAGGTCGAAGGCCTGCGTTCCCTCATGGCGCTGCGCGACGCTTCCGTCGCCAAGGAGATGGAGCACGACGTCAAGGCCATCTGGGACGAAAAAGATCACGACAAGAAGCAGGTTCTGGTGGCGAAGTTCAAGCAGAGACATGCAAACTACATCGACAGCTTGGTCGATCCCGACCACCCTGACCTGGGTCCGAAGAACAACCAGTTTGTCGTCGCCTGGGGACGGGTGAAGGGCGGGCGCAACGACTTCATCAAGCGCTTTGGCGCCGGCTTTGGAACCACGAACCTGCACGGCCATACCACCGTTTGCCAGGGCTCGCTGTACTTCACCTGCAAGGCCATCAGCGAACAGTATCAGGCGGGGAAGTTCACCGGCGGACAAAAGTTCTACTGGCAGGCGGACACCGAAAGCGCACGCTACATCCTCTTTGTCGGCGCCAACCTCTTCGAAGCCAACTACGGTCCCACCAATCGCACCGTGCGGCTGACGGAGAACCTGGTGAACGGACAGACGAAAATCGCGGTGGTCGATCCCCGGTTCTCGAAGCTCGCCAGCAAGGCGCACAAATGGCTGCCGATCAAGCCGGGAGAGGATGCTGCGCTGGCCATGGCCATCACCCGCTGGATCATCGAGAACGGGAGATACGATGCCAGGTTCCTGCGCAGTGCCAACAAAGCCGCCGCGGCGGCCAACGGCGAAACATCCTGGAGCAACGCCGCCTGGCTGGTGGAGATCAAGGACGGCAAGCCGGGAAAGTTCATCCGCGCCGCGGACTTGGGTTACGCGCGCGCCCAGAAGCGCAGCATCCCCGATGCCAAGGACACGACCAAGACGATCAAGTACGACGAGAAGTTCTTCCTTGTGCTCAAGGACGGCAAGCCCGTCGCGTTCGATCCTAATGATGAGAAGAACCCGGTCGAGGGCGAGCTGTTCGTGGATGCGGAACTGAAGCCCCGCAAACACGGCGAGCCGGTGCGGGTGAAGTCCTCACTTCAGCTGCTGAAGGAGGAAGCGGGGAAGCTGCCGTTCGAGGAATGGTGCCGGATCGCCGAACTGGACCCGAGGGATGTGGCAGAAGTCGCGCGCGAGCTGACTAGCTACGGTAAGCGGGCCGCCGTGGACATCCATCGCGGCGTTGCCCAGCACACCAACGGTTTCTATAACGTGCTCGCGTGGATGAGCGTGAATATGCTGCTGGGCAACTTTGACTGGAAGGGCGGCATGGTCAAGGCGACGACGTTCGGGTACGACGGCTCGAAAGGCGGTCCCTTCGACCTTACGAAGGTTCCGGGAAAGATCACGCCTTTTGGCATCAGCTCCATTCGCCACGAGGTGCCCTACGAAAAGACCACGCTGTTTGCCGGTTACCCCGCCAAGCGCAACTGGTATCCGCTGGCCAGCGATGTCTATCAGGAAATTGTGCCCAGCATCGGTGAGGCTTATCCCTATCGCATCAAGGCGCTGTTTCTCTATATGGGTACGCCCATCTACGCGCTACCAGCAGGCCACACCAACATCGAAGTGCTGGCGGACGTGAACAAGCTCCCGTTGTTCTTCACCAGCGATATCACCATCGGCACGACTTCGATGTATGCCGACTATATCTTTCCCGACCTCACTTGGCTCGAACGCTGGGAGTTCCATGGGTCGCATCCCAACATCGTCAACAAGGTCGGGCCGGTGCGCCAGCCGGTGGTGGGCCCCATCCCGGAGACCGTCAGGGTGTACGGCGAGGAAATGCCAGTCAGCCTGGAAGCGCTCCTGCTCGGCCTGGCGGAACAACTCGGCCTGAAAGCGTTCGGCAAGAATGCACTAGGCGAAGGCAAGGACCTCAATCGCCCGGAAGATTTCTACCTGCGCGCGATCGCCAATATCGCCGTGGGCGACAAACCGGGCGCCGAAATGCCGGACGCAAACGCGCGCGAGGAAGAGCTCTTCCGCGCTGCACGCCGCCACCTGCCCAGGTCGGTCTTCGACGAAGCCAAGTGGCGCACCACCGTGGGCGGCGCTCTGTGGCCCAAGGTGGTCTATGTGTTGAACCGTGGAGGCCGTTTCGAAGAGCACGCTAAGGGCTATGACGGCGACCGTCTGAAGCACACTTACGCCGCGCTGCTCAGCCTATTCCAGGAGAAGACCGCGGGTATGAAATACTCCGGCACCGGCGAGCCGTATCCTGGTATCGCGACCTATGTACCGCCGCGCGACTACGCTGGAAGGACACTGGAGAAGCTGGGCGAGGGCTATGACCTGCAGCTTATCACGCACCGCGTGGTCACCCAGACGAAGTCGCGCACCGTGGGGAATTACTGGTTGCGGCCGCTGATGCCAGAGAACGCAATTCTCCTGAACACTGTTGATGCCAGTCGGTTGGGGCTCCAAGACGGCGAACGGGTAAAGATTGTTAGTGCTACCAACCCGAAGGGCGAGTGGGACCTGAGGAACGGAACACGCAGGCCGATGGAAGGCAAAGTTAGGGTCACCGAGACCATCCGGCCCGGCGTGATCAGCTTTGCCTTGGGCTTCGGTCATTGGGCCACCGGCGCCTGCGACATCGTGGTGGACGGCGAAACCATCCCCGGCGATTCGCGCCGCGCCGCCGGCGTGCATGCCAACGCGGCCATGTGGACGGACCCCTCCCTGCGCCACAACACTTGTCTTGTAGATCCTGTCGGTGGCAGTGT
>CAYRII010000024.1:0-18618 GCA_964424245.1 uncultured Terriglobales bacterium
GGGCGGGCCGGCGCGCTCTGGAGCTGGATCCGCTGGACCTTGCCAACAATGCGCATCAGGGGTGGCATTATCTTTCGACCCGCAACTACGACCGGGCAATAGAACCATTGCAAAAGACGATCGAGATGGACCCCAGCTTTCCGGTTGCGCAATGGTATCTGGGGCTGGCTTACGAACAAAAGGGAGCCTTCCAGGACGCCATAGCGCAGTTTCAGAATTGTGTCCGCATTACCGGGGGGAGACCCTCGATGGTCGCGCTGCTAGGACACGCGTACGCCGCAGCCAACCGGAGGAGCGAGGCCCAGGCGACACTCCAGCAACTCAGCGCGCTATCGAAACAAAGATATGTACCTTCCTATCCCATTGCGGTCATCTATGCGGCTCTGGGCCAGAAGGATGAAGCGTTCGCGTGGCTCGAGAGAGCGTACGACGAGCGCGATAGCTGGATGGATTACCTGGGACTGGATCCGAGATTAGACGGCCTGCGTGCCGACCCCCGCTTTCAGGACCTGCTGCGCCGCATGAACTTGCCACAGTAGCAACCAGCCGAAAAGGGGCGCAGGCCGCTGCGCCCCCTTCGTTTTCCCTTTCGGAGTTAGCGCCCGCCGGAAGACTTGCCGCCCTCGGCCAGCCACTGCGCCAGCGCGGTGCGTTGCGCCACCTTCAAGTTGATGCAGTTGTTGATGGTCTCCTGGGCGCGGCGCAGGGTGCGCTCCGCGGCTTCCACTTTGTTGCGCGCAAAGAACTGCGCGGCTTCGTCGCGCGAGCCGGCATCGCAGAAGGAGCGGGTGGCGCTTACCACGGCGGCGCCGCTCGAGGTGGTGAACGTGGCCTGCACCTCCGGCCAGTGCGACTTGAGGAACGCCCACGCAACGTCCCGCGAAGGAACGTTCAACAGGAGATCGGCCAGGAAGTGGGGGGCGTCCTGGTTGCGCATCTTGCCGGAGACGGCATACTCCAGCGAGCGCCGCACCAGAGCGGGATCGCGGAACAGGGTCAGCGCGGTCATGAAGCGCGAGCGCTGTCCGGGCTCGTCCGTCTGCTCCATGCGCGACAGAAAGGCTTCATGCAGGGCCTTGTCGCCACCGGACGCGGCGAGTCCCAGCACGGTTCCGGCCAGCGTCGGGTCCACAGCTTTCGCATCTGCTACGTAGCGCTCGGCAAGCGTGCGCGCCTGCGCCAGAATTTCCGGATCGCGCCCCGAGTAACCCAGCGTTTGCAGCACGCTGGCGCGCAGGCTGCGCAATTCGTCGCTCTCGCCGGGTGCGGGCTGCCAGCCCAGTTCCTGCGCCGCGGGCCGCAGCAGCAGACGCACCCACGATTCGAACGCCTTGCGGTCGGAATCCTCTACCAGGTAGTCCGCCAGGTAGTCCACGCGGCCGGTGAATTCCGCCACCACGGCGCGCGTGCGCTCCCCGCGGAAGCCTTCGAGCAGGGCCATGTAGTCGCCAATGCTGCGCCGGCCGGCGCGCATCAGCGCCCACTCGTCGCTCAACAACAGCAGGCGCTCGCCGGGCGCCAGGTCTTTTTGCGCGGACCGGCGGATGCCATCCAGCGCGGCCGCGTCATAGGCCGTGCGGTAGTAGCCGGAGGCCCCAACGTTCGCCTGCACCCAGAACGAGCAGCCGGGAAGCGTGAACTCTTGGCGCGGCTGCGTCAGCAACTCGCAGCGCTCGGCGCCGCCTTGGGGCGCGCGCAGGCAGAGCGGCACCTGCCATAGTTCGCCGCTGCCCTTGGCCAAAACATCGGCATCGTAGTAGAAGCGCTGCTGCGCGGCGGTGACCACGGTGTTGTTGTCCTTGCAGGCCGCCGCCAGGGTCACCAGCGGCGCGCCGGGCTGGTCCACATAGGTCTTCATGATGTGGTCCACCGGCTTGCCGGAGACCTGGGCCACGGTATTCCAGAAGTCCTCGGCGCTGGCGTTGCCCCAGGAAAATTTCTTCAAATAGGTCTCCACGCCGCGGCGAAAAGTTTCTTCGCCCACGTAGGCCTCTACCATGCGCAGCACCGAGGCCGCTTTGCCGTAGGCGACGCCGTCAAACAGCTCGGTGATCTCGGAGGGCGTTTCCGCCTGCTTGCGGATCTGGCGCGTGTTCACCAGCGCATCGCGCCCCAGGGCCGCGGCCGTGGACTGCACGTCGTTCATCTCGCGGTTCCACTCCGGCTTCCACTCCCGCAGCGGCTTGTTGGTGGCCCAGGAGGCAAATCCTTCGTTCAGCCAGATATCGTCCCACCACTTCATGGTCACCAGGTCGCCAAACCACATGTGGGCGATTTCGTGGGACATCACGGCAGCTACCGCCTTCCTGGTGGCTACTGAGGCCGTGTTCTCGTCTATCAGCAAAAGGCTTTCCCGGTAGAAGATGGCGCCGGCATTTTCCATGGCGCCGGCCTCGAAGTCGGGAAGCGCCAGCACGTCCAGCTTGCCGAAGGGATAGGGGATGCCGAAGTAGCGGCTGAAGAAGGCCACCTGGTGTTCCGCCGCCTTCAGCGCGTAGCGCGTGAGGTGGACCTTGTCCGGCGTGGAGCAGATGCGAACGGGCGTGCCCCCGCTGGAGCCCTCGGAGCATTGGAAGTCACCCACGGCCAGCGCCACCAGATAGGTGGACAGGCGCGGTGTGGTGGAAAAATGCAGCGAATGCTTGCCCTCGCCGGGGCCGGGAGTGTCGGAAACAATGCGGCCGTTGGAAATGCCGGTGTCGCCCCGGTCTACCACCAGGGTGATGTCAAACGTCGCCTTCCAACTGGGCTCGTCGAAGCTGGGAAAGGCGCGGCGCGCGTCGGTGGCTTCCATCTGCGATCCGGCGTAATTGCGGCCCTTGCCGCGGCTCAGGTAAAAGCCGCGCAGCTCGCTGTTGAGGATGCCGCGGTAGCGGATGCGGATTTCCGCCGGCCCCGCCCCCAGCTCTTCGTCCACGCGCAACGTGGCCGTCTGCGCCTCGCGGTCCAGCGAGACGGCGGCCTCCTGCGCCCTTCCGGCCTGATGAACCGACATTTCCAGAAACTCGATCTCCAGCGCGTGCAGGGTGATGGCCTTCGTGGGTTCGAGCAGCAAGACCTGGATCACCTCTTCGCCGGCAAAGGTCTTCTGTTCCAGGTCAGGTGTGAAGGTGAGCTGGTAGTGCTCGGGCACCACGGTGCCGGGCAGGCGCTGGGCAACGGCGGAAGAAAGCGGCAACAGGAACATCAGGGCGGCGGCAACAGTTCTCATGAATTCTCCAGCGGATGGACTCAAGAAAGGACCACTTCATCATTAGAAAGGGAGTGCGGCGAAACGTCAAACCAGCGGGGCTAAGGGCCGCCGCCGTCCTTACTCAGAAGCGAAATTTGATGCCGGTCTGCACCAGGCGCGGATTCCCCGGTTTGAGGCCGCGCGTCTGCTCCACCACGTAGAGATGGTCGAACAGGTTCTTGACTGTGATGAACAGCGTGGAGCGGTGTGACTCCATGTGGTAGTTCAAGGTGGTGTTCCAAACCGTGAAGCTCGAGATGCGGCCGCGCTGGCCGTCGAGAGTAGTGGCCAGCGTGTTCAGGTCGTCTGTAAACTGCGGGCCGACGAAGACCGACTCGACGAGCGCGTCCCAGCCCGAGCGATGCGCATACCCGACGCCGGCCGTCAGCAGGGTCTCCGGCGCGTAGGGCAGGCGGTTGCCGCTGACGCTGACCGCGCCAAATCCCGGCACGTTGCTGGAGCGCACGCCTTCAAACTGCGCCACCGGCAGCCAGGTGTAGTTGACGCGGAAGTAGACGTTGTGGGGCGATCCGCGCATCACGCCCGTGTCCACGCGCGTGTACAGCTCCAGGCCCTGGTGGAGGGTTTCGCCACCGTTGGTCAGGGCGGCGCCCACGCCGCCTGCCAGGCTGGCGGGAACAATCTGGTTTTCGAAATCCATGCGGAAAAAAGTGGCGTCCAGGCGCACGCCGCGAAACGGTTCCGTGCGGGCGCCGGCTTCAATGTTCCAGCTCAGTTCGGGATCGAGCTCCACCGTCCCCCCGGTGTTGCTCACCACATCTTCCGCTCGCGGCGGCGCAAATCCCCGGTGTCCGCCGGCAAAGAAGGTCAGGTTTTCCCGGGGGCTGTACGCGATACCGATTCCGGGAATCGCCTGCACCAGGTCGTTGCGCCCGCTGACACCCAGTCCGCCGTTGGCCAGCCGGTTCGTGCGCTCGTACTGCACCTTTTCCACGCGCACCCCCGGCGTGATCGTCCACTTGTTCAGCAGAAAGCGGTTCTGCACGAAAAACGAGTAGGCATCAGTGCGGCGCTCGTTGTTCTCTACGATCACGCCGTCCCGCGACGTGGGTAGCGGGCCGTTCTTCTGCAGGCGGTTCTGCTGTTCAAAGTGCGCGCGAAAGCCGAAGTCCGCCTCGCTGCGCACGCCGAAAAGCTTGTGCGCCATGCGCACGTGTGGCTCGAGGCCCCAGGTGTAATAGCGGCGCAGCCGCCCCTCGTTGCCGCAGGTGGTGTTCAGGTTGGTCATGCCGCCGCAGACCGGGTCGGCGGCGTCGTTCGGCCGCTGGCCGGAATTGCTCGATTGCCGCCACCAGTCGCGGTTGAAGTTATTGCCGTAGAGGTTCGTCACCAGCACCCGCCCCGGGCTGAACAGGTAGGTGTGCGTGGCGGAAACGCCCACACGGTTGCCGAAAAAGAAATCGTTACGGAAAGGATTCTGGCGCGGGTTTTCCAGGTACTCGGAAAGCCGCAGCCCGGAATACGTCAGATTGGAATTCTCGTGATAGTAGTTGCTGCGAAAACTCAGGGTCTGGCGGCTGCCCAGCGCGGCCGTGGCCTTGAAATTCAAATCGTCCAGGCCCGCACGAACGTTCTCCATCGCTCCCTCGCCCTGCTTGCGCATGTAGTGCAGCAGCATGCCTACGTTGCGCCAGGTTCCGCCCAGGCTTGCCAATCCCTCAAAGTAATTGCGATTCCCGCCCAGCAGCGTGACCGAGCCCTGCAACCTGGAAGGCGGCTCGGGCGTGAGGTAGTTGATGATGCCGCCCACCGTCGAAGGCCCAAACTGGATTTGCCCGCTGCCCTTCAGAATTTCGATGCTCGAATAGCGCTCGATGGGCGGATGGTAATAACTGGCATTGTCTCCGTAAGGCGCGTAAGCCAGCGGAATGCCGTCTTCCAGCAGCAACACCTTGGTGGAGCGCGTGGGATTCAACCCGCGGACGCCGATGTTGGGCCGCAGGCCGAAGCCCTCTTCCTCGCGCAGGTGCAACCCGGGGACCTTGCGCAGGGCTTCGTTCAGGTCGTGGACCCGGCTGTTTTCCAGGGTCTGGGAATCGAGCACGTCCACCGTCCCGGGAATGCGGCGCGCCATCTCCGGGCCGCTTACGATCTGCGTGGCCACCACCGTCATCTCCTCGACCAGGCCGCCAGGCTGCAGCCCGATGCGGCGGGCGGAAGTAGGCGGGGAATCGATGGTCACAGTCTGCTGCACGACGGAAAAACCGCTGGCCCGGACTGTCATTTCGTAGCGGCCGGGCGCGAGCGAAGGAAAACTCACCTGGCCCGCAGCGTCCGCCAGGGAAGAAAATGCCGCTCCCGACTTCAGCTCACGCAGCGAAACCCGCGCCTGGGGAATCACGGCCCCTGTCGGATCCACAATCACGGCGGAGAAGCCGGCGGACTGCGCCTGCAGCCAGGCCGGAACGCTTGCCACGACCAGAAGCAAAACAAGAAAGATGCGCAGGGTGAATCGGGCCGGGAGGAGAATCACTGGAAATGAATGCATGCCGCTCCATTGCTCCTTTTGATGTGCGAATTTCAGTTGCAACTTAGTTGCATCTAAATCAATGCAGAACCATTCTGCTCTCCGCGCACTCCCCTGTCAACCGATGAGCTGTAGATTGTGTTGCAACCGGTTTGCAATTAGATGCAACGCCGCTTTTGCGCGCGCACCGCTGCCCCAATCTTCAGGTGCGGCACTTGGAGCAGTAGCCACCCATTTCCACGCGCGTTACCGCGATGTGGAAGCGGCACTCGCGCTCCACCTGGGCCTTCAGGCGCTCGAACAGGTTGCTCTCGAACTCCAGGATCTTGGCGCAACGCAGGCAGGCAATGTGCAAGTGGTCGCGCTGCGGATGGCGCTCGTAGAAGTGCTTATCGCCGCGCAGATGCAGCAGATCCAGCTCATCCACCAGGCCGTGGCGCTTCAGCAGGCCCAGGGTGCGATAGACGGTGACGCGGTTGACCTTGTTGTCCAGGCGGCGCGCGCGCCGCAGAATCTGCGCCGCCGCCAGGTGGTGCTTGGCGGTTTCGATTACGGAGAGGATGGTGCGGCGCTGTCTCGTCAGCCGGATGCCACGGGCCATGAATTCCGCCTGCAGGTATCCGGGGGTTTCGGTTTCAGGTAGGGGCACGAGAATCCTCCTGCAAATGGGTTGCAGGAAGAGTATGCGGCGCAGACGCGCGCGGCGTCAACCGCCGGATTCTTATTCCCCGGTTTGATGTATCACCCTGCCCCCGCACACCGTGGCCGCGCACAGGTTGGCGGCCACCCAGTAGGCCAGCTCGCGGTAGTCGCGGACGTCAAATAGCGCCAGGTCAGCATCCTTGCCCGGCTCCAGGCTGCCCTTGCAGCTCCCCATCGCCAGCGCGTGCGCGCCGTTGATGGTGGCGGCGGCGATGGCCTCCGCCGGCGTCATCTTCATGTGCGTGCAGGCCAGCGAGAGCACGAACGGCATGCTGGCCGTGGGCGAAGAGCCGGGATTGTAGTCGGTTGCCAGGGCCACGGCCACACCCGCAGCGATCAGTTGGCGCGCGGGCGGATAACGGTTGAGGCCGAGAAAGTAATTGGCACCGGGCACCAGCGTGGCCACGGTGGCGTGGCGCGCCAGTTGCGCAATGTCTTCGTCGGCGACAAAGTCCAGATGGTCGAGCGAGGCCGGCTCAAAGCGCAGCAGCGGCCACAGCGTTGAACTGGTAAGCTGGCACACGTGCGCGCGCGCGCCCAGGCCATGTTTTTTCGCGGCTTCAAAGAGACGCTCGGCGTGCGCCACGGTGAAGGCGCCGCGGTCGCAGAAAATGTCCACAAATGCGGCCAGCTTCGCTTTTGCCGCGCGCGGCAGCATCTTAGTGCAGACCAGTTCCAGGTATTCGTCCTCGCGCTTCTGGTACTCGCGGGGAACAACGTGCGCCCCCAAAAGTGTCGCCACCACGGTGCCCGGCCACTCTCTGGCGGCATCGCGGATGGCCTGCAGCGACTTCAGCTCCGCCTCCACGTTCAGCCCATAGCCGGACTTGGCTTCCACCGTGGTCGTGCCCTGCGCGGAGCACGCGCGCAGCGCCTCGAGCACGCAGCGCGCCAGCTCGGCGCGCGTGGCCTTGCGCACGCCGGCGACGCTCGTGCGGATGCCGCCGCCGGCCTCGGCAATCTCTTCGTAGCTCGAGCCCGCGATGCGCTTCTCGAAGTCCACCAGCCGCGGCGCCGCGAACGCCGGATGCGTGTGCGCGTCCACGAACCCGGGCAGCACAACGCCGCCGCGGCAGTCGTGCTCCTGAACTTTTTTCTTTCCTCGCGCCTTGAGCAGCGGATGCTTGCGTACCTCGGCCCACTTCCCTGCGGCCGCGATCTTCCCTTCCACGCACAGCACCGCGCCATCCTTGACCAGGCCGACGTCGTTCAGTTCCGGCCCGCGCCGCGGTCCGCTGGATTTCGCCGAGGGTGGGCGCAAGGTGAGCAGCTGGCGGATGTTGGCGAGCAGCAACGGCGGTGCTGACTTCCCACCCACCGGGCTCACTGGCTCTCGCCACCCGGTGGCTTCATGGGAATCTTCACGCCCTTGCGCTGGGCGAATTCGATGGCCTCTTCGTATCCCGCATCCGCGTGCCGCGCCACGCCGATTCCGGGATCGTTGGTGAGAACGCGCTCGATGCGCCGCGCCATTTCCGGCGTGCCGTCGGCCACAGTCACCTGCCCCGCGTGCAGGGAATACCCAATGCCCACGCCGCCGCCGTTGTGGATGGAAACCCACGACGCGCCGCTTGCCGTGTTGAGCAGCGCGTTGAGCAGAGGCCAATCGGCGACGGCGTCCGAGCCGTCTTTCATGCTTTCGGTTTCGCGATAGGGAGAGGCCACGGAGCCCGTGTCCAGGTGGTCGCGTCCCATGACGATGGGCGCCTTGAGCTTGCCTTGTTTCACCAGATCGTTCAGCGCCAGGCCAAACTGCGCGCGCTCGCCGTAGCCCAGCCAGCAGATGCGCGCCGGCAGTCCCTGGAACTTAATGCGCTTGCGCGCCAGCCCGATCCACCGGCTGAGGATGCGGTTGCCGGGAAACATGCTGAGCACCAGGTCGTCGGTCACGGCGATATCGGCGGGATCGCCCGAAAGCGCCAGCCAGCGGAAGGGCCCGCGCCCCTCGCAGAACAGCGGACGGATGTACGCCGGCACGAAGCCCGGGAAATCGTAGGCGTTTTTCACGCCGCGCTGGAAGGCGAAGGTGCGGATGTTGTTGCCGTAGTCGAACGTCACGCTGCCCATCTTCTGCAGCGCCAGCATCCCTTCCACGTGGCGCGCAATGGAATCGAGCGAACGCTCCAGATAGCCGTCCGGATCCTTCGCGCGCAGTTCGCCGGCTTCTTCCACGCTGAGCCCTTGCGGGATGTAGCCGTTGAGCGGATCGTGCGCCGACGTCTGGTCGGTGAGCAGATCCGGCACCACGCCGCGCGCCGCCAGCTCGGGAATCACATCGGCGCAGTTGCCCACCAGGCCGACGGAGACGGCTTCCTTCTTGCGCACGGCATTTTTCAGGATGCGCAGCGCCTCGTCGAGCGAGTTCACCATGAAGTCGCAGTAGCCCGTCTTCAGGCGCTTCTTGATGCGCTCCGGATCCACTTCCACCCCCAGGAAGGCCGCGCCCGCCATGGTGGCCGCCAGCGGCTGCGCTCCGCCCATGCCTCCCATGCCGCCCGAAACCACCAGCTTCCCTTCCAGCCCCGTGCCAAAATGTTTTTCCGCGGCGGCGGAAAAAGTTTCAAACGTGCCCTGGATGATGCCCTGGCTGCCAATGTAGATCCACGAACCCGCCGTCATCTGCCCGTACATCATCAGTCCGGCACGCTCCAGCTCGTTGAACTTTTCCCAGTTCGACCAGTGCCCCACCAGGTTGGAGTTGGCAATCAGGACGCGCGGCGCGTACTCGTGCGTCCGGAAAATTCCCACCGGCTTGCCCGACTGCACCAGGAGCGTCTGGTCGTTCTCCAGGCCCTTGAGCGCGTGCACCATGGCGTGGAAGCACTCCCAGTTGCGCGCCGCCTTGCCCGTGCCGCCGTAGACCACCAGGTCGCGCGGGCGCTCGCCCACTTCTTCGTCCAGGTTGTTCATCAGCATGCGCATGGCGGCTTCCTGCGCCCATCCCTTGCAGGAAATTTCCCTGCCGCGCGGCGCCTTCACCGGCGTGTAAGAGGAGGACGTAAGTTCGGTTTCCACAGGCATACGCCCAGATGGTAGTGGTTTCTGTGCGGCGGTTCAACGGCCGTCCGTCAGGCGCCGATTGACGCCCACCGGCGATCCTTCGTACCATGTCGCAACCCTTTGACTTCGCCCGAAAAAAAGACTGTCGTGGCCGTGGGCCAGCAACTCGGCCACTACCAGGTACTGTCCCTGCTGGGCGCCGGCGGCATGGGCGAGGCCTACCGCGCGCGTGATGCCCGCCTCGAGCGCGATGTCGCCATCAAGGTGCTGCCCGCCGCCCTGGCCGGGGATGCCGATCGCCTGCGCCGCTTCCAGCAGGAGGCGCGCGCCGTCGCCGCCCTCAATCATCCCAACATCATCTCCGTCTTCGAGTTGGGCATGCATCAGGACGCGCCCTACGTGGTCAGCGAGCTGCTCGAAGGCGAAACCCTGCGCGCCCGCCTGCGCGGCGGGCCCATCGCCCCGCGCAAGGCCATCGAATACGCGCAGCAGATCGCGCGCGGCCTGGCCGCCGCCCATGACAAGGGCATCGTGCATCGCGACCTCAAGCCGGAGAACGTCTTTCTCACCCACGACGGCACCGTCAAGGTGCTTGACTTCGGGCTGGCCAAGCTCACCCGCCCCGAGGCCTCTGAAGTGCAGACCTCCGCGCCCACGCTCCCCAGCCAGACCGATCCCGGCACCGTCATGGGAACCATGGGCTACATGTCTCCCGAGCAGGTGCGCGGCATGGTCACCGACCATCGCACGGACATTTTTGCCCTGGGCGCCATCTTCTATGAAATGCTCACCGGCGCGCGCGCCTTCCAGGGGGTGACTCCGGCTGATACCGCCAGCGCCATCCTGCGCGAGGACCCGCCGGAAATTCCGCTTTCCAGCCGCAGCCTGCCCCCTGGCGTGGAGCACATCCTCCGCCACTGCCTGGAGAAAAACCCGGCGGAGCGCTTCCAGTCGGCGCGCGATTTGGCCTTTGACCTGGAACGGCTCTCCGGGATTTCGGGTGCCACCTCGGCCGTTCCCGCTCTGCCCGCAGAACGCGCGCGCGCCTCGCGGAAAATCGTGCTGGCGGCGGCAGCGCTCGTGCTTCTGGCGGCGGCCGCGTTCTTTGCCGGGCGGCAAAGCGCCGGCGGCGGCGCTACCGCCGCAGACCTCAAAGTGCAGCGCCTCACCTTTCGCCGCGGTTTTGTCTGGCGGGCGCGCTTCGCCCCCGACGGCCAGACCATCGTCTACGGCGGCGCCTGGGACGACAAGCCCATGGAGATTTTCTCCACCCGCTCAGAGAGCCCGGAATCCCGCGCCTTGGGCATGGAAGGCGCCGACCTTCTGGCCATCTCTTCCACCGGCGAGCTCGCCATCTCCCTACACAACCGCTTCACCCATGCCTTCGCCACCAACGGAATGCTGGCGCGCGCGCCCCTGGCCGGAGGGGCGCCGCGCGAGGTGCTCGCCGGCGTCGCCGAGGCTGACTGGTCGCCGGATGGTTCCGCTCTCGCCGTGGTGCGCAACCTCCCCAACCGCGCCCAGCAGCTCGAGTTTCCCCTGGGCAAGGTCCTGTACAAGAATGAAGAGGGATTCATCAGCAACATCCGCGTCTCGCCCCAGGGCGATCGCGTCGCCTTTCTCGACCATCCCGAGTGGGGCGATGACTACGGCTTTGTTTCCGTCGTGGACCTGGCGGGGAAAAAGACCCAGCTCACGGAAAACTGGTCGGAGCGCGGTTTGGCCTGGTCGCCCGGCGGCCGCGAGATTTGGTACACGGCGGCGCGCGAGGCCGGCGCCATCGGCCGGCCCCTTCATGCCGTTTCCCTCACCGGAGAGGTGCGCACCATCCTGCGCGACGTGGGCGCGCTCACCCTGCAGGACATCTCCCACGACGGCCGTGTGCTGCTCACCCATGAGAGCGAGCGCCGCGGCATCGTCGCCTATTCCGCCGGGGATACCCAGGAACGCGACTGGTCGTGGTTCGACCGCTCCTACGCCCGCGATATTTCTGCAGACGGAAAGACTATTCTCTTTGACGAAACCGGCGAGGGCGCCGGCAAGGACTACACCGTCTACTTGCGCAAGCTCGATGGCTCTCCCGCCGTGCGCCTCGGCGACGGTCACGGCGTCTCACTCTCCCCCGATGGCAAGTGGGCGGTCGCCAGCCGGCGCTCGGGAGAAATGCTCGCCCTGCCCACCGGCGCCGGCGAACCCAGAAAGCTGGCCACCGCAACCTTTCAGCGCCGCTTCTTCGCCGAGTGGTTTCCAGACGGCAAACGTTTGCTCCTGGTGGGCGCCGCACCCGGCAAGGGCGCGCGCATGTACGTGGTGGATTTCCCCGATGGCAAGCCGCGCCCCATCGCCCCGGAAGGCCACGTGGGCCGCTGGGTTTCACCCGACGGCAAGTCTATCGCCGGGCAGGGGCCCGACGGGCGGTGCGCCCTTTACCCGGTGGATGGCGGAACTCCCCAGCCGCGGCCTTGTTTCTCAGGGCAGCCCCTGCGCTGGGCCGCTGACGGCCGCACGCTCTTTGTGCGCGAGGGCCAGGTTCCGGCCCGTATCTATCGCCTGGACCTGGCCACCGGCCGCAAGGAGCTCTGGAAAGAGATTCGTCCCTCCGACCCCGCCGGTACCTACCGCATGGACAGCCTGCTGATTACCCCCGACGGCAAGACCTACGCCTACACCTATCGGCGCGTTCTCTCCGACCTCTACATGATTGAAGGATTGAAATAGCCGGTGTAGGGGGCCCCCTCACCAGGCGCTGTAGGGCCTGCAGGTGCCCCACGTTCGCGCCGCGCCTTTCGGCGCTAACGTGGGTTAATCTCGGCGGCGTGGCCGCTGCCGCACCGCTCGGAGCGCCGCTGTCCCAGCCCGCCTCAAGCGGGCGGCAGAGAATAGCCCAGGGCGGAAGCCCTGGGTAACCGGATTAAGAGCAGAATAAGCCCCGTAGGGGCGACACAACATCCTTCCCGTGAAGCCCCGCCCTTGGGCCAGGTGAACTTCTCTCACGCTCCACATGCTAAGAGGATGGAAGTTGCGCCGGCCGCCGCTTCAGATTTCGTTTTGAAAGGGCACGACTTCAGTCGTGCCGAAAGGCTCCCCCCGTTCAGCGGGGCTTTGGCCCCTGAGGGAAGCCTTTGTCATTCTCTGCGTCCTGGGTTCTCGCCACTCGGTACTTGCCACTCGCCACTCACCAACTGCTGTACGGCGTGCCTTCGCTGCTGATGAGCTCTGACCCGCTGTGCACGTCGATGATGCCCGGCTGTGTCTGGTCCACGCTCAGCATCACGTCTTCCTCCACCACCACCCAGGTGTCGCGCGCGCCCGTGATATCGGCGGGAATTTCACGCACGTAACCCGCCGACACCAGGTCCTCGAGCGATTGCGGCGCGCGCTTCTTGTCCAGCGTGAACTGCGTGATTAGCGAGCGCATGGTGTAGAGGTTGTCCTTGAGCACGGCCTCGCGCGCCCGCACCACCGACTGGTTGTAGATGGGCACCGCGATGGAAACCAGGATCAGGATGATGCTGATGACGATCATCAGCTCCACCAGTGTGAATCCGCGGGATGGCTGGCGCTGCATCATTCGTGCCCCATCACCAGTCCGAATACTTCGTGCCGTCGAGCGCTTCGGCGTCCGACGGGCAATACACGTCGAAAACGTTCTGCCCGCCCCAGGAGCGCGATTGCGGATCATCCTGCATGGAGCGCATTCCCCACTCCTGCTTGCCGGTCATGGGGTTCACGGGAATGCGCCGCAGGAAGCGCACCTTCTTGCCGCTCACATCCACGCCCTCCACCAGGGTCTCCAGGTCCGGCGGGTAACCCTCCGTTCCCACCTTGATCTGGAAGGCGCCGCGGTCGGCGGCGTCCTTGTAGCGGTCAATGGCGTCGCGCATCTCCCACAGCGCGCGGCGCAGGTCACGCTCCCTGTGGCGCTGGATCTGCACCCGCGCCAGCGGCAGCGCCGCCCCCGTGAGAATCAGCAGGATGGTGACGCCGATGATCAGCTCCACCAGCGTCAGCCCGCGCTCGCCGCGCCTGCCGGCGGCCCTTGCCCCCGGGAGCGCAACACTTTGGCCCATGGGCGTCATTCTCTCATTCCATGAGGCGGGAACCAAGCGCCGTCAGCGCACCCGCACGGTGGCGGTTGCGGCCGTGACCTCGACGGGATTCATGTTCTCGTCGCGCGCGCCCGGACGCGAGATGGAGAGCGTGGACTGCCCCGCGCCGCGCGCCAAAAAGGTGAGCGTAAAGACCGCGCCTTCGCCCGCAATGCCGCCTGAACCCGGCGGGCGCGAGGCCGTAATCTGCAGCGTTCCGCCCGTTGCGTCGTCGCGATGCACCAGCGCCACCGCCTCCCCGTCGCGCGAAAGGAACCCGCCGTTCGAAACATTCAGCAGTTGCAGCATGGCCGGATCATAGGCAATCTGCACCGGCACCGAGTAGATGGCCTGCTGCGTGCGCAGCGTCACGTTCACGGCAAAGGTCGAGCCCGCGGCCTGGTCGATGGCCACGGGATCAAACGCCAGGTGCGCCCCATCGGCAGATGGGCGTGCTGCCGGCGCCGGCGCTGCTTGCGGCGTGGCCGCCGGCGGCGCTGCCCCCACTGGGCTCGACGCCCGGCTCAGGCTGATGGACGTTCCCGTTCCCACGCTCACCGGCCGCAGGTTCAGTTCCGTCAGCTCCTGCGAGCGCACAATGCGCGGCACCAGGGCGAACAGCAGCTCGTTCTCCACCCTCTCCGTGCGCTCGCTGGAGAAGAAATACTTCAGGATGGGAATCTGCGCCAGCCCGGGAATGCCGCTCAGCGATTTCACGTCCTGTTCTTCCAGGATTCCGCCCAGCAGGTTCACTTCCCCTTCGCGCAAACGGATTTCGTGCTCGATCTTGCGCTGCCCGATCACCGGCTGGTCGATGCCGCCGATGTTCACCCGCGACGTCACCGAGGAAATGTCCAGCATGATCTTCAGCGTGATCTCGCGGTCGGCATGCACCTTGGGTGTGATGTCGATGTTCACCCCCACGTCCAGGTACTGGAACTGCGTGTTCACCAGTGGGTTGATGCCCACGCCGCCGATGCCCGGCTGGAACGAGCCCGTGGCCACCGGCACGCGGTCGCCGATCTTCAGCGAGGCCTTCTGCCCGTCCACCGCGCGCACCATCGGGTTCTGGATGATCTTGGTGGTGGCGTCGTTCATCAGGAAGTTGGCGGTGGCCGCCGGAATCGTCATGATGAAGTCGTTGGCATCCAGATTGGCCAGCTTGTTCAGCGTGATGCTGCCCGGGGTGCCCGTGGTCGTGGTGGTGCCGCCGGTTCCCGTGGCCGTCGTCGAGCCCTGCAACTGGATGCTGGTGCTGGTCGGCGGCTTCAGGCCCAGCTCGCGCAGCTTGTCGCGCCGCACCTGCATCACCGCCACCTCCACAATCACCTCAGGCCGCGCCTTGTCGATGTCGCCAATCAGCTTCTCCGCCAGCGCCACCTGGTCCGGCGTGCCGCGCACCACCACCGCACCCTGCGTGGGCAGCGGCTGGATGCGGCTTACCTCGATGATCTGCCGCATCGCATTCACCACGTCCTGCAGCTCCGTGGGCGTCGAGAGGTTGGAAAGATAAAACGTGCGGATGATGTTCTGCTCCAGCTCTTTGCGCTTGGCCGCGGTGTCGGCGGCCACGAAGATGGTGTTGGGAGTCACCGGCCGCCAGAAGGTCTTCGATTGCAGCGCCAGGATCTCCAGCGCCTGCTCGAGCGTCACTCCGTTCAGCTCGATGGGAATGCGGCGCGGCACGTAGTCGGGATCGAACAGCACGTTGATTCCCGCCAGCTTGCCGATCGTCTGGTAAATCATCCGCGTGTCTTCGGTGAGCTTGAGCGTCACCGGGACATCGGGCAACGGCGCCAGGTCCACCGGCCCTTCGGCCTCGGCCACGCGCTGGCTGAGGACGCTCTGGTGCGGCGACGCGCCGGCCGGAGGCGCCTCCGCCGCCGTTCCCGGCTGCGGCGCGGCCATGGCCGCCTGCGTGCGCGCGATCTCCTGCAGCGCCATGAAGCTTCCTGGATCGATCGCCGCCGCGCGCTGGAACTGCTCCAGCGCCTCCTGCAACTGTCCCGCCTTGCGCAGATCCTGCCCGCGATTCACCAGAACGGCGGCGGCCAGAAACCGCGTGCGCCGCAGCGCCAGCTTGTAGCGCACCTCCGTCGGCTTCTGATCGAAGGCCTGTTTGTACAGTTCGTAGGCCTCCACGTAGTTCTCTCGCGCTTCCGCTTCCCTGCCCTTTTTGTAGAAGGACTTGGCACTCTCGGCGACGGCAGGGAGGGTGAAGCTGGCAACCAGAAGGAAGACCGCGATGCGAAGCGTGCGCGTCATCAAACTCCTTGGCAAGACTGGGCGGCTCGTCACCCGGAGCGCCCGCACAAAGGCAAACGCTCCGCAAGCGCCGCGATTATAGCATCGTCTCGCCGGCAGGCGGGCGCGCCGCGCTGTGGGGCTGCGGGAATTAAATGAGAGTAATCCTGGAATTAGGTGAGAGTGTACTGGAATTAAATGAGAGTAGCCGGCACCCTGAAAATGGCACAGAAGCCTGGCGGGAGAGCCCTCAATACCGTCGCCCGCGCACTCGATTGATATACGCGGTCACCGAGTCGCGGTGGACATGCCACCATCCGTGCTCGTGGTCCTGGTAACCCTCAATCAACCCTTCTTCGAGCAAACGATAGATGGTGGCGCGCGAACGCCCAAGAAGCTCCGCCGCCCGTGTCACGCGTAGGACATGTATTGAGCGTGATCTTTTCCGCGCCAAAAGGGAAGTAGTCCACATCGCGGCAGACAGTTCCGCTGGGGTCTGTCACCTACTTGCCCCGAACAGCCAAAATGAAGCGCATGTCAATGTGACAGTTGTGATTGCACTTCTTGCGGTTCGCAGTCCTTGAACTTTTCTAGTACATCTGGGCCTATCGCATGCGCCTTCCGAATGATTCTCTGTACACCCTCAATTTCAGGCGAACTCCTTTTTTCCCAAAGCACGCTGTCCCAGACTTCACCCGTGTGTTTGTCCACAGCAAAGTGACCGATGGTAACAGAAGCCGCATATTGACGCTTCGCATTGTAAACGAAGAAGTAGAAGTAGTCCTTGTGGTTAAGTTCAGGGCCAGTGTCTTGCACCCAAGCGACCTCCATTCCTTGTGCTCTAACATCGTGCGAGTCGGGCAATAAATAGACGAGAATCTCGGCCTCTGGCAACGTGATGGTCTCCGGCTTTTTCGTCTCTTGCTGGCCGGTCGAGCTAATGGCCGTAGCGATGAACAAAAGGTACGCTGACAGCAGAAGACGATCGACACTCATTGGTTACCTCCCACACACCCCATCAATAGTCGAGTGAGATCAATTGTTAGTATGAGCCGCCTTGCAGCTACCAGAGGCTACGAGCCTCCCGCAGCAGCTTAACAACTCGTTCTTGGCCGTTCTTTTGTGCCAGGGTGAGGGCTGTTTCCCCCGAAGGTGTGCGCAGGTTGGGATCTGCCCCTGCCGCCAGGAGTGCACGAACTGCTTCTACGTGCCCCTTCTCGGCCGCTAGCATCATTGGCGTCAGGCCAGCAGGGCCCGGCGAGTTCACTCCGGCTCCCGCGTGAACCAGTTGCTGAATAGTCTTGGCATTTCCGCTCATGCTAGCTGCCGATAATGCAGTACTACCGTTGATATCAGCGATGTTTGGATCCGCCCCTAGTTCGACCAAGACCTCGACACTTTTTGGATGATTGCCGGCAGCTGCCGTGTAAAGCGGAGTCCGCCAAGCCGGAGGTTGTTTCACGTTCACATTTTGTGACAGAGAAATGAGCCTTCGAAGCTCACGGATATCCTCTCGTTCAACGGCGGCCATAATCTGTAAGATATCCGGCTGGGTGACCTGGAACTTGTGTATCTCGACGAACGCAGGAGTTGGGCCGAGAACCGTAAGTTCCAGATATCCTTCTGCTCTTGAGAACCCAGTCATTGGGAGTTGGTCAGCAACAACCTTCTCCGCTTCCTTGAGTATCAGGTCACGGAGGGAAGAATCGAGATGCAATTTCGCCGAGCGGCCGGCGAGCCTTGCTGTCGTGGAGCCGTGGTCCCAGACAAATTCAACGGTGTAAGGGCCATTACCTACAGTAGGTGAAGGGCGATCACTCCAATGTAGCCATGCGGCTGCCATGACCAAAGCAACGAGCGTGCACAGAACTGCTCGTTTCCAGGGGTCGAGAATCATTACTTACATCCTTGTCGTCTGACCTATCTCCGCCTAGGGCCAGTTACTCGGCAACCCGAATCCACCTTCCGATTTTAGAGCACTCACTGGCGCCACAGGAAGTGGTGTTACACCGCACCCCAACCTCCTCCACAGCCGCATCCACAGCTTCCCTTCACCTGCGGCGCGGCCCGACCCAAACAGGCTGCCAACCAATAACCCCGATCGTCCAACTGTAAGAGAACCCCCATCCGCCACTCTCTGGCTTTGTAGTAAGTCCGTATATTGCCCTGAACAGCCAGAACCCGTAACCAGCACCAACGCGACCTCCAGCGCCGCCTCTTCCTTGTCTTCGGAGGAATTCACACCTACCCTGCAGATTGATGCCTTCTGCATCGGAAAACGAACTCTCGCTGAATGGGTCCTGCGGCCCGGACATTATGCTTCTTGGAAGAGAATTGTGCGGTAAGAACAAGCTGTGCCCAAGTTCATGGGCTGCGACCCTCGCTATCGCATCGGCTAGTCCGGTTGTACGGGACCCTCCACCTTCAACAAGAAGTTTGCCGAAATCAACAGAGGAGTGGCTCAGCGGAATGTTGGGGTTCCAGACATTGGCGGCGTTTGAACCGCTCGCGCCACTCTGAGGAATTGGGACACCTATCATGACCGAAACATCGGGTGCAGTGTTGACAAAAGCCACATTAACGCCTGCGTTGGCAAAGATCGCTTCGAGCGTGGTTAGCACTCTTTTCTGAAGCGAGGAAGGCAGAAATCCAGCGGAGTAAGACACCGAAATGCGCAAAGTGCACTGCTCCAGACCAAGCGGATCTACAAGATTGCAGGGATCGTTCAGCACATACGCGTAGCGATTCAACGACTGGGGGTCACCCACGCTCCCCGCCAGCAAATCCGGCGACATGAAGCGTCCCAGGCGGCTGTTGTAGTAGCGGAAGATGGCGTAATCGAGTTCCGTCTCCGGGTCGCGCTC
>CAYRII010000025.1:0-17253 GCA_964424245.1 uncultured Terriglobales bacterium
CTCCGGGATCGATCCGCGCTCCGGGCACTTCTTCGTGGACTACGAGGTCTACGCCGAGTACCAGGGGCGGCGCAGCGAGACGCGCACCCTGAGCTCCTTTGACAGCCGCATGAAGGTGACCATCCACCTGCGCATTGACTTGAAGAGGTAGGGTCCGAATCAAACGCAAGGGCCGCCCGCGGGCGGCCCTTGGTTTTTCTGAAGCTTCCTGGCTTCTAGTTCTGGTCGTTTCCGGCGCGCTTCAGGGACATGAGCTCCTCGATGGTGGAGGTGGCGCTGGAGACCGAGTGCTTGTAAGCCTCGACTTCGGCGCGGCTGCCCTCCTCACCCACGGCGCGAATGCTCAAGCCGACCTTCTTCTCCTCCGGATTCATCTTGATGATCTTGAAGGTGTGCTCCTGGCCGGGCTCGAGCTTGAGAAATGCGCCATGCCCATCCACGGCTTCGGAGTTGTGGCACAACCCCTCGACGCCCTCGGCCAGCTCGACGAAGGCGCCAAACGCCGCCACGCGCGAGACTTTGCCGTGCAAGACGTCGTTGAGGTGGTGGGCGGAGAAGAACTGCTCCCACACGTCGGGCTCCAGTTGCTTGATGCCCAGCGACAGGCGCCGGTTCCGGGAGTCGATGGAAAGAACCACGGCCTTCACCTTGTCGCCCTTCTTGAGCACTTCCGAGGGATGCTTGATGCGCTTGGTCCAGCTCATGTCGCTGACGTGCACCAGGCCGTCAATGCCATCTTCGATTTCGACAAAGGCGCCAAATTCGGTCAGGTTGCGGACCCGGCCTTCGACGGGCGAGCCCACGGGGCAGCGCTCGCTGAGGGATTCCCAGGGGTTGGTGGCCAGTTGCTTGAGGCCGAGGGAGATGCGCCGGTCGGTAGGGTTGACCTCCAGCACCATGGTCTCCACCTGATCGTTCACATTGACGATCTTGGAGGGATGCTTCATGCGCTTGGACCAAGTCATTTCGCTGATGTGCACCAGGCCTTCGATGCCCTGCTCCAGTTCCACGAAGGCGCCATAATCGGTGGTGCTGATGACACGGCCCTTGACGCGCGCGCCCACGGGATAGCGCTCGGCGGCGTCCAGCCAGGGGTCGGGCGTGAGCTGCTTGAAGCCCAGGGAGACGCGCTGTTTCTCCTTGTCGAACTTCAGGACCTTGACGTGAATCTCGTCGCCCACGTGCACCAGGTCGCGGGGATGGGTGAGCCGCCCCCAGGACATATCGGTGATGTGCAGCAGGCCGTCGATGCCGCCCAAGTCGATAAAGGCGCCGTAGTCGGTGAGGTTCTTAACCGTGCCGGTGAGCACGGATTCCTCCTCGAGGTGCTCGAGGAGTTCCCGGCGCTTGGCCGTGAGGTCGTCTTCCAACAGTGCCTTGCGCGAAACCACGATGTTGCCGCGCTTCTTGTTCAGCTTGACGATGCGAACTTCGAACTCCTGTCCCTTGAGCCCGTCCAGGTTGCGTACGGGGCGCACGTCCACCTGCGAGCCGGGCAAAAAGGCGCGCGCGCCCACGTCCACGGCCAGTCCGCCCTTTACGCGCTCCACCACGCGCCCTTTGATGGGCTTGCTCTCCTGGTAGGCTTTTTCGATGTCGTCCCAGACCTTCAAGCGCTGCGCCTTGTCGTAAGAGAGGACGATGTAGCCTTCCTCGCGCAGGCCGCGCTCCACCATCACCGGTATCTCATCGCCGGGCTGGACCTTGACGTTGCCTTCGGCGTCCTGGAGCTGGGCGATGGGCACCAGTCCCTCGGACTTGGAGCCGATGTCGACCACCACGTTGTTCTCGGTGATCTTCAGCACCGTGCCGGTGAGGACACGGTCGTCGCTGATGGCGGCCGCCGCCTCGGCGGTAAAGTTTTCCAGCGCCGTGGCAAAGTCCTCGCGGAGCTCTTTTTCGCTCTTGGGGGGCGTGGCCTCACCGCGGGAAGCCGCGGTGGCGGCAGGTTGGGCTGCAGGCTCTGGCTGAGCGGCTTGGGGTTGGACGGCGGACGGTTCCGCCGGGGCCGGGGTTTCTGCTGCGGGATGAGACTCGGCGGGCTGCACGGCCGTCGCCAGGGTCTCGTTGTTGGAAGTCGCGTTGTCGTTTAGCAAGGTTTGTCCTGTTCCATGCCCTGTTTCGCCCCAACGGGGCGAAATTCGGGCCTTCATGGGAATATTTCGGACTGCTGGGAGTGCTTCGCTCTGGATTTGAGTCGCCCCGTTCGTTGAACGTGGGTCGGGAAACTCCAGCGGTCGGATCCTGCAGGGGGAGTGCCCACCGCAAGACTCAATGACTATAGCAACCGTTTCTGAAAGGTGTCAAACCGCCATCGAGGGGGCGACACCTGCGGAAGGTCCAAGACCACGACGGCATTGCAAGCCAGCGTTTACGAGGATTTTCGCGGCGGCCGGACAGAGTTTTTTCGGGATGCCGGACGCCCGGCCATCTGCTACCCTGCCCCTGTCATGGACTACCTCTGGACGCCCTGGCGGTACGCCTACGTGACCCAGGCGGACAAGACGCCGGGGTGCGTCTTCTGCGAAAAGCTGAAGATGAAGGACGACCGCGAGGCGCTCATCGTGCATCGCGGCGAGCACTGCTACATCGTGCTGAACGCCTACCCTTACACCTCGGGACACGTGATGATCGTGCCCTACGCCCACCTGGACGAGCTGCAGAAGCTGCCGGCGGCGGCGGCGGCGGAGATGATGGCGCTGGCGCAAAAGGTGGAGGGCGCGCTGCGCGCGGTGTACCACCCGGAGGGCATCAACGTGGGGATGAACATCGGCAAGGCGGCGGGAGCGGGCGTGGCCGGGCACGTGCACCTGCACGTGCTGCCGCGCTGGACGGCGGACTCCAACTTCATGGCCGCGGTGGGCGAGACGCACATTCTGCCGGAAGCGCTGGAAACCACCTACGAGCGGCTGCGGGAAAAACTCTAGGCGCGGCTATCCGCCGCCGAGCAGAGTTTCCATTTCCTTTTCCCCGATCACCTTCACACCCAGCCCGCGGGCCTTGTCGAGCTTGGAGCCGGGATCGGCACCGGCGACAACGTAGTCCGTTTTCCTGCTCACGGAGCCTGTGACCTTGCCGCCGGCGTCCTCGATGAGCTTCTTGGCCTGGTCGCGGGAGTAGTTGGCGAGCGTGCCGGTGAGGACGAAGGTCTTGCCTGCGAGTTGCGTGCCGCGCTTTTTCTTCTTGCCGCGCAACTGCAGTCCCGCCTGGCGCAGGCGTTCCACCAGTGCGCGGTTGCGGCGCTCGGCAAAAAACGCGCGGATGCTTTCGGCGATGCGCGGTCCTACTTCATCCACATGCTGCAGCTCGTCGAGCGAGGCTTCCATCAAGGCGTCGAGGGAGCCGAAGTGCTGGGCCAGGAATCCGGCCGTGCGCTCGCCCACAAAGCGGATGCCGAGGCCGTAGACCACGCGCTCCAGCGGCAGCTTTTTTGAGGCTTCAATCTCGTCGAGGACGTTCTGCGCGGACTTTTCGCCCATGCGCTCCAGCGCAACGAGCTGCTCCCGGGTGAGGCCGTAGATGTCGGCGACGCTCGCCACCAGTCCCTGGTCGCAGAGCTGGTTCACCAGGACTTCGCCCATGCCCTCGATGTTCATCACCGAGCGCGAGGCGAAGTGGCGGATGGTCTCCTTGAGTTTGGCGGGACAGTTGGCGTTGATGCAGCGGTGGTCTGCCTCGCCCTCCACGCGCACCACCTGGCCCTGGCACACGGGGCAGCGCTCCGGCATACGGAAACTCTTGCGGCCGCGAGGGTGCTGCTTGTCCTCCAGCACACCGGTGATCTTGGGGATGACGTCGCCGCCGCGCTCCACGTTGACCCAGTCGCCGATTTTCACGCCCAGGCGCTCAACCTCGTCCATGTTGTGCAGCGTGGCGCGGGTGACGGTGGTGCCGCCGATGGAGACTGGAGCCAGGGCGGCCACGGGCGTCAGCTTGCCCGTGCGCCCCACCTGAACCAGGATGTCCTCCACCTGGGTTACGCCGGCGCGCGCAGCGTACTTGAAGGCCACGGCCCAGCGCGGCGCCTTGCCCGTGTAGCCCAGCTCTTCCTGGAGCGCGGCGGAATTCACCTTTACGACGATGCCGTCAATCTCGTAGGGCAGGCTTTCGCGTTTCGCCTCCCAGCGGCAGATGAAGCGCAGCACGGCCTCGCTGTTCCGCGCCGCCGCCCGGTTGGGGTTGACCTTGAAGCCGGCGGCGGCCAGGGCGTCGAGCGCTTCGGTGTGCAGGCTGAAATGATTGCGCCCGTCCACCAGAAGAAAATAGGCAAAGAAGTCCAAACGGCGCTGGGCGACGATGTTGGGTTCGAGGGTGCGAATGGTGCCGGCGGCGGCGTTGCGGGGATTGGCGAAGGTGGAAAGTTCCTGGGCTTCGCGTTCCTGGTTCATGCGGCGGAAGGCGGCCAGCGGCATGATGACCTCGCCGCGCACCTCGAAATCGGGCGGCAGTCCGGCTTTTTTGCGTGTGGCGGCGGAGACGGAGAGCGGCACGGAGCGGATGGTGCGCACGTTGGAGGTGACGTCTTCGCCCACCGAACCGTCGCCGCGCGTGATGCCGCGCTGCAGGCGGCCGTCGCGATACCACAGGGCCATGGACATGCCGTCAAGCTTGAGCTCGCAGGCGTACTCGACGTCCTGGCGGCCGGAGAGCTGGTGCACGCGCCGCTCCCAGTCCAGCAGCTCTTCTTCGCTATACGCGTTATCGAGCGAGAGCAGCGCCCGCGAGTGCGCGACCTTGACGAAGCCTTGGCGCGGCTTTCCACCAACACGCTGCGTGGGCGAATCCGGCGTCACCAGCGCCGGGTTCTCCGCCTCGAGCCGGCGCAACTGCTGCATCAGCTTGTCGAACTCGGCGTCGGAGATTGCCGGGTCGTCGAGGACAAAGTAGCGGTGCTCGTGGTGGCGGATCTGGTCGCGCAGGGCCTCGATCCTGTGCTCAGCGTTCCTGGCGGTCCGGGCCATGGATAAGGATTATACTGGGCGGGTTTTGTGCGCTCCCCGGACGCGGGGAACCGCCATATTTCAGATAGGAGGAGAACAGAAATGAACAAGTTTCGATTCATGGCTGGGGCTCTGGCCCTGGTGCTGAGCGCCGCCACCATTGCAGCCCAGGAGAAGCCCGCGGGAAAGCAAGAGATGAAAGCAGGCCACGATCATAGCGCCATGCAGAAAGAAGCGAAGGCTGATTCTGCGGGCTTCGACGTTCCCAAGTCTTCGCCGGAAATGGAGAAGCTGAGTCATTGGCTGATGGGCCGATGGGAGACGGTGGAAAAGCACGAACCTTCTCCGTGGATGCCGGAAGGCGCCACAGGCATGGGCGTGGACCGGTTCATGCCGGGGCCCGGCGGCTTCTCCCTGATGTCCCACTACGCTTCGCGCAGCACCACGGGAATGAAGTTCCGCGGGCACGGCATTCTTTTCTGGGATGGCGATGCCAAGCTCTTCCGCAGTTTCTGGTGCGACAACATGACCCCGAAGTGCATGTCCAACGAGACCGGGAAGTGGGAGGGTGAAGAACTGGTCTTTAGCGGTGAAGGCGACTTCATGGGAACCAAGATGAAGACGCGCGCCGTCTATACCGACATCAAGCCCGACTCGTTCACCTTCTACATGGACGCGACAGGCGAAGACGGCGCCACGAAGCGCCTGATGGCCATCACCTACAAGAAAGTCATGTCTCGCCACATGCAGCATATGCAGCACATGCAGCAGATGAAAAGCATGGAAGAGATGGAAAAGAACGAATAGGTCCGTCGTCCCGTCGGAGCGGCCCGGGGAGGATGGCTCTCCGGGCCGCTCTCACAGCACAAAATCCCATCTTCCACTTGCGAGTTCCGTGGTAGAAACGAGCCATGGCTGCCGGAACCACTCTTCTGCACGCGCGATGCGCAAAGCTGCCCTGATCTATAACCCCGCCTCAGGCGTGCGGCGAGAGCGCCGCGCTGCGCAGGTGGAATCCGTGTGCGAGGTGCTGCGCGCGGCCCGCGTGGAGGCCGAGGCGACGCCCACGCACGGTCCGGGTACGGCGGAGGAGCAGGCTCGCGAAGCCATTGCCGCAGGCTGCGACACGATTCTTTCCTGCGGCGGCGATGGCACGGCGCACGAGGCTCTGCAGGGCATCGTGGCCGCCGGGAGCCGGGCGGCGCTGGGCGTGATTCCTCTGGGCACGGGCAACGCTTTGGCCAACGACCTGGGCCTCTCGCGCGACCCCGTTCTGGCGGCGCGTGCGCTGCTGGCGGGAGAGAGCCGCCGCATCGCCCTCGGCCGCGTGGAGTTCACGAAGCCCGAGGGCGACGCGGGCGCGCGCTACTTCCTCATCATGGCCGGCGCCGGCCCCGATGCCCATCTGCTCTACACCATGAACCTCGCGGCCAAGGGCCGCTTCGGCATGGGCGCCTATTACACCCAGGCCGCGTGGCTGTTCCTGACGCATGATTACCCCACTTTTGAGGTGGACGTCACGGAGAGTGCAAGCGGGCGAACACGCACCTTGACCGTGGCGCAGATGATGGCGGCACGCATCACCTATTTCGGCGGAGCCTTGCGACGGCTGGCGCACGGCGCCACGCTTTACCGCGACGACATGTGCGTGGTGCTGTACCGCACGCCCATTCGCCTGCGCTACTTCCTGTACCTGCTGGGGGTCTTCGTGGGATTGAACTGGAGCGTGCCGGGCGTGGAACTGGTACTGGCGAGCGAAGTCACCTGCCGCGACCTGGAGCTCAAGGGCGGGAAGCGCGGTTCCGTGGTGCGCGCCCAGGCCGACGGCGAATTGCTGGGACGACTGCCTGTGCGCCTCACCATGGTGCCGGACGCGCTCACTCTGCTGGTGCCCAAGAAATGACGGCGCGGCCGGCCGACCGGTTCGTCCCACGAGCGTTGCGGCCCCGCGCCACTTCTGGTACAAGCGTCGAGGAACCGTGGAACCCCTCACGCACCTGCTGACCGGCGCCTGTTTGAGCCGGGCCGGATTGAACCGCCAGACCTCGCTGGCCACCACCATGCTGGTGATCGGCGCTGAAGTGCCCGACGTAGACGTGCTCGCCAACTTGGCCGGGCCGGTCACAGGTTTTACCCACCATCGCGGCTTCACGCACACCCTGGTGGGAGCGCCCGTGGATGCCGCCCTGGCGCTCGCGTTGGTGTATGGCGTCTATCGCCTGCGCGCCGCCGTGGGCCGCCCGGCCACGCCGCCGCGCTGGGATGTCCTTTTTTTCTATGGGTGGCTGAGCGCCCTGGTGCACGTGCTGCTCGACTTCACCACCAGCTACGGGGTGCGGCCCTTTGCTCCCTTTGACAGCCGCTGGTATTCCTGGGACATCGTGTACATCGTCGAGCCGGTAATCCTGGTCCTGCTGCTGGCGGGACTGCTCATACCGTCGCTTTTCGCCATGATCCAGGAGGAAATCGGGGCGCGGCGTAAAGGGCCGCGCGGCCGTGGCGGCGCCATCTTCGCCCTGGTTGCCCTGGTGCTGCTGTGGGGCGTGCGCGACCGCTGTCGGCAACCATCGAGCTGGACGGCAACCTGGAGGTTGTCGAAGAGCGCTTCGGGCGACGGGTGCAGCGGCGCTAGAACGGCGGGATCGCCGGCGCCGCGCCCTCGCGGCTTGACGGCGAGGAGCGCGCAGGCCACAATAAAAGTTTGACTCTCTCGAGGTGACCATGCTGGCTTACTTGTTCGTTGCACTCGCCGTGGCCGTGCGCTTCCTGCCGCATCCTTTGTCGTTCACTCCTGTGGGGGCGGCGCTGCTCTACTTCGGCGCTCGCGCTCCCCGCAAGCGCATGTGGATCCCTCTGGTGCTGCTCGCAGGTTCGGACGTCGTTCTTTCCCGGTGGGTGTACGGTTACCCGCTGGCCGCGGATCTTGTGTTCACCTGGCTGTGGTACGCCGCCATTATCCTGCTGGGCAGCCTGTTGCAGGAGCACCAGCGGCCCCTGCGACTGGCCGGGGCGGCGCTGGTGACTTCGGTTTCGTTTTTCCTGTTGAGCAACTTCGCCGTCTGGGCCGTGTGGGCCATGTATCCCAAGACCATCGCAGGGCTTCTGGCCGCTTATGCCGCTGCCGTACCCTTCTTCCGTAACACCATCGCTTCCGACCTTCTGTTCACGGCCGTTTTCTTCGGCCTTCCGGCGCTGGCAGGCGCAACCGTGCGAGCCAAGGCCGAGAACCGCCGCGCGGCGGCGTAACAGCATCTGCCTCTTCCCGCCTGTGGCTACGGCCACAGGCGTTTTTCTTTGGGGGAGAAACGGTGGGCGGGGCTATTCCTGCACCAGCTGCGCCACGGGGTTGCGGCGCAGGCGGTAGATCAGCACGACAGCCAGGACAAGAACGGCGATGGCGGCCACGGTAAGGGCAAAGTGCTCGCGGAACAGCGTGCTCACTGCGTGCACGATCTGCGGGCCAAACATCAGGGTGAGAAACGCCAGGAGGTAAAAGCGCACGATGCGGCCGGCGAAGATGGCCAGCAGAAACTCCAGGTACTGCATGTGAAAGACGCCCGCTGACAGCACCACGGCCTTAAATGGCGTAGGCGGGGGCAGCATGGCGGGGAACATCAGCGCCAGAAACGGGTGCCGCTCGAACGACAGGCGGATGCTGTCCAGTCGCTGTTTGGAAATGCGCTTTTCCAGAAGCAGCTCACCGCCCTTGCGCCCGACCAAATAGAGGATGGAACAGCCCAGGGCCGAGCCAATCGAGGCCAGCAGCGGGAAAATCCAGAAGCGCTCGGGGAACTTGTACACGTATCCCGCGACCAGGGGATCCATGGGGATGCCCACGAAAGCCGCATCCACGAAGGCGATGACGAAAACCGCCCAGAGGCCCAAGGGAGCCAGAATGGCCCCGAGGAATGCGGTGTACTTGGCGAGGATGGTCTCCAGGAAGTCCAAGGTGGAACCTTCATTTTACGCGAAGCGGGCAAAAGCGTCTTGCGGGTGCGGGGAGCGTCAACTTTCAGCTGATGGGTGGATCGTGCTCGGTTTTTCCATCCAGCAGTTCGAGCGCGTGAGGAAGCAGATCCATCACCGCAGCCAGAGACTCGGTGGCGGCAGTGGGGCTGCCGGGAAGGTTCAGCACCAGAGAGCGTCCCCGAACGCCACACAGGCCGCGGCTGAGCGCGGCAAAGGGAGTCCGGCGCGTACCCTCGCTGCGCATGCGCTCGGCTATGCCTACCACCAGGCGTTCGCAGACTGCCTGCGTGGCCTCCGGCGTGACGTCGCGCTCGGCGATGCCCGTGCCGCCGGTGGTGATCACGAGTCGCGCCTTCCCGCAGAGGCGCACGATCGCGGTCTCAATGGAGGTCAGCTCGTCGCACACCACCTCCGCGGCCACCACGCGAAACCCGTTCTGTTCCAGGGCTTCGCGCACGGCGGGCCCGGAAACGTCGGGGCGCGTTCCCTGGGAGGCCGAATCGCTGACAGTCAGGACGGCGGCGGTCATCAGGTGTCGAGGACGTTTTCTTCTTCGGAGTCGCGATTGGCTTCGTCCAGCAGCCGCAGGCCTTCCATGAGCAGTCCCTGGGTGGAGCGTGTGGTGGTCTGTTCCGCGCTTTTGCCCGTGAAGTCAATCTGGAAGCTGCCGCCGGGCCACGCCAGCACCTTGTAGACCGCATCGTCGCCGCGCAGCGGGCCGTACACGGCGTGATTGATCTGGCCGTCGTTGAAGTACATTTCGCAACGCTCCCCGTCCGCGGTGAGGGCGAGCGAGCAAGTCTTGTGCCCCATTTCCAGCGACTGCAGCAAATCCATGACGTTCATCTGCGCCAGGCTGCCGCGCAGCACTCCCTCGCCGGGTGCTTCGCGCGCCATCTTTTCCAGCGCAATGCGGTCAATGGCCTTCTTGATGCGCGCGGTGGCGTCGCGCAGGAAGAAGGGCTTTTCCACGAAGTCCTCCACCGATGTTTGCAGCGCTTTGAGCTTGTCGGTGATGTCGGCGCGGCTGGCCAGCAGGATGATCGGCGTCTTGGCGGTGGCGATGCGGCTGCGCAATTTTTCCAGCAACTGCGCCCCGTCCAGGCCCGGCATACGGTAGTCGCTCACCAGCAGGTCGGGCGGGTCGTCAATGGCCTTCAGCAGGGCGTCAGTGCCGTCGGACGCGGTGGTCACCTGCGCCAACTGCGACAGCGCCTGCCGCAGCATCTCCAGGATCATCGGATTTTCGTCCACAAGCAGGAGTTTTACGTTGCTGGCCATTGAACTTGCTACTTTCGCTTCCGCCGCCGCGCAGCGCCTGCGGTCTTCTTCCGGCGACCGACGGCATGCGCAGCGGGCCATCCCGGAATGCTCTTAGGTTCCGTCTGGCGCCGGTAACCGCCGGACTTGCCGCCCGTTTTTTTCTGGAGCACAACCTCGCGGATCGCGATGCCCTTGTCCAGCGCCTTGCACATGTCGTAAACGGTGAGGGCGGCAACCGAGGCTGCAACCAGCGCTTCCATCTCCACGCCGGTCACGGCCGTGGTGGCGACGCTGGAGGTGATGGCGACGCCATTCTCGCACAGCTCGGTGCGCACATCAACGTGACTCAAGGGCACGTTGTGGCACATGGGAATCAGCTCCGCGGTGCGCTTAGCGGCGGCAATGCCGGCAAACCGCGCCACTTCCAGGGGATTGCCTTTGGGGTTGCGAGGCAGAGCCTTGATTGCTCTGGACGGCATGGAAACAAAGGCCGAGGCCTGGGCGCGGCGCCGCGTGGCCGCCTTGGCGGAAACGTCCACCATGGTGGCCCGGCCTCGTGTGTCGTAATGGGAAAGTTTCCTGGCCATCGGCGCCCCACTCTACTCCGGACGAATCGCCTATCATAGCGCCTTCGGAGTCGGCTATCGCATCAGCACGCTTACCAGTTCGCCTACAGAAATCGTTTCCCGGTCCGGCGGCACCACCAGGTAGCAGTCCGCCCGCGCCATGGCGGCCAGGTCGCCCGAACCCTGCCAGGGCACCGGCGCTACCTCAACCTCGTCGAGTTGTCCGCAGAGGCGCGCCGGCAGGAATCGCGTCAATCCGGTGCGCGCCCTGACCTCCGTTTTGAGCCGGGCGCGCAGGAAGCGCAACGCCTCCGGTGCGGCGCCCGAAAGGCCGTCGATCAGCGGCCGCGCAAACAGTTCAAACGTCACCATGGTGGAGATGGGATTGCCCGGCAAGCCCAAAAAGTACGTGGGACGGGCGCCTTCAGCCTGCCGGGCGCGGCCAAAGACCACCGGGCGACCCGGCTGAATCTGCGCCCCGGTGAAAAAAAACTCGACCTGAAATTCACCCAGCACCTGCTCCACCAGGTCGTATTTGCCCATGGAGACGCCGCCCATAACCAGCAAGAGGTCTGCGCCCAGCCCCTGTTTCAGAAGCCGGCGCAGCGCCTCCGGTTCGTCAGGCGCCACGGGCAAGGGCGCGGCCTCGGCGCCCGCCTGGCGCACCTGGGCCGCCAAGGAATAGCTATTGGAGTTGCGAATCTGGAACGGCCCCGGCTGGGCTGCGATATCCACCACTTCATCGCCGGTAGAAAGCAGAGCGACGCGTGGGCGGCGATAGACCCGTACCTGCTCCAGCCCCACGGCAGCAAGGAGCCCGATCTGCGAATAGCGCAGGCGCGTGCCGCGCTCTACCAATCTGGCTCCCGCCCGGGCTTCGCTGCCTTGGGGAACAACGTTCTCTCCGGCCCTTGCCGCCCGGCCGACCTCGACCGCATCTCCCTGTCGCGAGGTGAATTCCACCATGACCACGGCGTCGGCCCCTTTGGGCACAGGCGCGCCGGTCATGATTTCGACCGCCTGCCCCACCCCGACCGGTCCCACAGCTTCCGGCAGGCTGAAACCGGCGCGCACTTCACCTATCACCTGCAATCGTGCCGGCAAGGATTCCACGTCAGCCGAGCGTACGGCGTAGCCGTCCCGCGTGGCCCGTGGGAAGGGCGGAAAGTCGCGGTCGGCAGCAGCGTCTTCCGCTAATACCAGGCCCAGGCCGTCCAGCAAGCGCAGCAGAACAACCTCCGCCGGTCTGGCTTGCCGCGCGTACGCTTCCACCGTGCGGCGCGCTTCGGCAAAAGAAAGAACGTTGCTGGGACCGCCTTGCATGGCTGCCATAACAGGTGGAGCTAAATGGTAACAGGACACCCTGGCCCGGCTGCTGGGTGAGCTTGCTGAAGATGCCATTGCGGGAGCCCAGGGAGGGCCGCAGGCCACAATTGACGCCTGTTTCCGCCATCTGCTGAGTTACAATCCCCGTGCGCATGCAAAAAGTCGCTATCCTCTTTGAGGCCAGCCAGGCGGTGCTTTCTACCTTTGACCTGGACGAGGTCCTGCACCGCATCCTCACCATCGCGCACGACTACTTTTGCCTCGATCAGGGCGGCATCCTGCTGCTCGATCCGGAAACCGGCGATCTCTACGTGCGCAGCTATTTCGGCGATTATGTGGATGATCCGGGCCTGCGCATTCCGCTGGGCAAAGGCCTGACCGGCACAGCGGCCCAGGAACGCCGCCCCGTTTACGCCCCCGACGTCACCCAGGACGCGCGCTACGTCTTGACCGTTCCTTCGACGCGCTCGGAGTTGGCTATGCCCCTGATGGTGCGCAACGAAGTCGTGGGCGTACTCGATTGCCAGAGCGACAAAGCAGATTTCTTCGACGCCGAGACCATTGACCTCCTCAGACTGTTTTCCATGCAGGCCTCCATCGCGCTGCAGAACGCGCGCCTGTATTCCCTGGAGCAGCGTCGCGCGGCGCAACTGGAAGCCATCAACGCCATCGCCAAGCAGACCACCGGTGTGCTCGAACTGGAGCAATTGCTGGACAAGGTCTGCGCGCTCATCCTGGAGTCGTTCCCTGTGGATGAAGTCGCCGTGCTGCTGCGGGAGGATGACGACCTCATCCTGAAGGCGCAGCAGGGAACGCTCACTCCGCACCTGACCGTGGGCAGCCGCCTGCCCGCGGGCGAAGGCCTTGCGACACGTGCGCTGGCTTCCGGCCGGACCGTGCTGGAAAACGACGTGCGCAAGGTAGCCGGATATGTGAAAGGGTACGAAGAAACCCTGTCCGAGATGTGCCTGCCTCTGGTTTCCTTCGGCCAGGGCCTGGGCGTGCTCGCCCTGGAGAGCGCTTCCGCCGGAGCTTTCGAGGCCTCGGATATGCAAGCGCTGGAGTCCATGGCCGACATCTGCGCCGTAGCCATTCAGAACGCCGACTTCTTCGAGCGCGTCCGGCAAATGGCCTATCTCGATGGCCTCACCGGCATCTTCAACCGCCGCTACTTCGAGATGCGCATCGCGGAAGAGATTGAGCGCGCCGGTCGCTACAACGGGCGCCTGGCCGTGATCATGCTTGACATTGATCTTTTCAAGCGTCTCAACGACGAGTTTGGCCATCTGCTGGGCGACGAGGTGCTCCGCCAGGTCTCCACGGTGCTCGGACAACAGATCCGCAAGGCCGACGTCCTCTGCCGTTACGGTGGGGAAGAGTTTGTCGTCCTGGCGCCCGAAACCACCGGCGAGAAGGCCATGGGCGTGGCGGAAAAGCTGCGTCGCGTGGTCGGCTCCTGGCACTTCCCGGGCGTGCCGCGCCCGGTGACCATCAGTGCGGGCGTCGCTGACTTTCCCGGAGACGGCACCACGCGCGACGAAATCGTCAAGGCCGCGGACGCGGCCCTTTACGCCGCCAAGCAGGGCGGCCGCAACCGCGTGGTTTCCGCCGCCGCGGTTCGTCAGGCCTCCGCCTAGGCCCTCCCCTTCCGAAGCTTTCCCAACAGGAAGGCCGCTCATTGAATCCGCGCGACTCGAGGCCTACTGCTGCAGCAGGTCGTGAATTCCTTCCACGCGCTCATCGGTGCGAAACCCGTGGATGTAGAACGGACCGGGCTGGCTTTTCACGTAATCCGCCACTACTTGCAATCGCGCCCTGGCGTTCCCTTCGGAGGCCACGGGAAAATGCGTGTGCTTGAAGCCGTACATCTTGGTCCACTGTTCTTCCTTCTGGATCCACTTCAGGTTGCCGGGCTTGGCGTCATCCAACAGAGAGACCACCTCGCGGACCCCCGCCTGCCGCAGGAGGCCGATTTCGTCTTCCGTGGGATAAGGCCCCAGAAGGTATTTCTTGCCCAGTTGGTGTAGCTTGCCGCGTTCAAAAGCTTCGCGGTTCACCGGGCGCGGTACAGCCCCGCCTCCGCCCATGGCCGCATCCAGCGCCCACACCCAGTTTCCACCGCGCATCCCCAGCACATACACCTTGTGGTCGACCCCTTTTACGTAGTTCGCAATCCGGGAAACCGCGCCGGGATCCGGCGAACTCGAATCCAGCGGGATGGACGTAAGCTGGAAGTCGTAATCTCGCGCGATCTTCTGCGTCTTTTCGATCCACGACTGGTTTTGGGGCTTTTTCGGATCGAGCGTCACCACCACCTCCCGCACCCCCAGGCGCAGCACGGTGGCGAACCATTCTTCATCGGTGGGGAAGGGGCCCACCACAATGCGGCGCTGGTCATAGGACAGCAACGTGCCCCGCTCCAGGCCGCCGCGGAACAGAGCGCGCACCGTGTCCTCGTCCACCCCCTTGCCTCCTGTGGCCAGGTTTCGCACCAGATTGGCGCGATGCTGCCCCAGGTAGCAATGCACGTAGTAGCGCTTGTTGCCCTGAATCAGTTTTCGGACTCCGTCCAGAGCTGCCTTGTTTTCCGCAATCCAGGGCAGCATGGGGAAAGAGAGAATTTCAATGCCGGCCTCGCGCCCGTTCTCCTCTTCTTCATCCAGCAGCACCTTTTCAAACGGGACCAACGGATGCAGCAAGGTGATCACGCCGTCGTAGCCCTGTTCCTTGAGAAATTTAAGCTGTGCCAGGTCGGGGTAGGATCCGAATGTGAGGTTGCGAGTGACGGCTTCGGCGCCGCTCCGCCGCGCCGCAATCACGGACGTTCCCGTGTTCAGAAACACGGCGAAAGCGCCGCAGGCGGCCAGGAAAACGAATCCCAGCAGGCCCAGCGCCGGCCAGGGTCGAAACTTCCTGGCCAGCATAAACCGGTAGTACAGGAACGTAGCAAGCATGGCGATCACAAACCACCCGTAAACCAGCGATCCCGCCACCTCGTCGATGGCCTCCTGCCTCCACTCCCGGCCTGCCAGCCAGTGCTCAATCGGAACCAGCAGGAAAAGAAGAAAGACCGCGCCTCCGGCGAAGGCAAAACAGAGGAAGAAAAGCGCCGCCAGGAGCCAGCGCCGCCAGGGCTTTTCGACAAGTCGTTGCAAGTTCATGCCAGACGGGATGCCTGAAGTTAGGTGCCCCAACGGGTTCTGGTCCGCGGAGGCACTTGTCAAGACAATACCATGCCCTTCGGATTTCCGCCGATGGCGCCCAGCCTGCGAGAGGAAAGCAGTTGCCAAAACGCGCGCAACGCGAAACAATGCGCTCCCCGGCCCTGCCCGGCCGGCACCCATCGTGAGTTCGCGCGCTGCATTCCCGGAGACCGGCATGGCCAAGAAGGCCATGGCCAACGTCGCCCTGGTCGGTCTCGAAGACTCCGTGGCCACCGTGCTGCGCGACGCCTTCCGGCAGTTCGGCATCCAGACCACGCGGCTTTCCGCGGATGTTGTCCAGCAGCTGCAGAACCAGAAGTTCGAGGCCATGGCCTTGCGGCTGAACGACGACGCGGAGTCCGTCCTCGAAGCCGCACGTTCCTCACGCTCCAACCGGCGCATTGTCATCTTCGGGATCGGCAGGAACGTTCAGGACTCTCTGCGCTTCTCACGCTTTGGCATCAACGCTGTGCTTCATGAGCCGCTGGATCGCCAGACGGTCCTTAAGGTGGTTCATGCCACACGCCTGCTGGTGTTGAACGAGTTACGCATTTACGTCCGCATCCCCATCCTGTCCGAAGTCGCCTTGGACTGCGCCGGCCGCAGGTTCTCCGGGACCACCCAGGAAGTGAGCGCCGGCGGCATGTCGTTGAAAATCGCCATCCGCCTGAACATCGGCCAAACTGTCGACGTGGCGTTTTCCCTGCCCGGGACGGACCGCATCCAGTTGGGTGCCACCGTCTGCTGGCGGCGCGATCCCGACCTGCTCGGCCTGCGCTTTGAGCCCGGGGACGAGCGCCGCAAGCTGTTGCGCCGCTGGATCGACGAGTACCTCGGCATCCCCTGACCCGCCCGTGCCCGGCGACCCGTGTTCTTGATACCCGCCTGCGGCGTACACTTGTCAGGGCATGACCACCGTCGAGCTCAGCGGCGTGAGCAAGACTTTTGACGGCGTGGTGGCAGTGCGCGACCTTTCCTTCGGCATTCGCGCCGGCACCATGTATGGCCTGCTGGGGCCCAACGGCGCCGGCAAAACCACCACTCTGCGCATGATGATCGGCATTCTGGCCCCCGATCAGGGCCAGGTCCGCGTCTTTGGCCACCCCTTCCGCCGCGAGCACTTGCCCCGCATCGGTTACCTGCCGGAGGAACGCGGTCTTTACCGCAAGATGCGCGTCCTGGAGCAGTTGGTTTTCCTCGCCGCCTTGCGCGGACTGTCCACCGCGGAGGCCGGGCGCCGTGCCCGCCAGTGGTGCGAGCGCCTGGACATGGCCGGCTGGATGCCGCGGAAAATTGAAGAACTGTCCAAGGGAATGCAGCAGAAAGTGCAATTCATTGCCGCCCTGTTGCATGACCCTGAGTTCCTGATCCTCGACGAGCCTTTCGCCGGCCTCGACCCGGTCAACACGGCTCAGCTCAAGAACGTGATGTTGGAACTGAAAGAGGCCGGCAAGACCATTCTGTTTTCCACCCATCGCATGGATCAGATGGAGCGGCTCTGCGACGGCATCTGCCTGATTCATCGCGGCCGGTCCGTCCTGGAAGGCGAGCTCAAGCTCATCAAGGCCGCGCACGGCAAAAACACCGTCGAAATCCATTTCGAAGGCGACGGTAACTTTCTCGAGCGCAACGGTTTTGTCGAGTCCTTTAACACCTACGGCAATTTCGCCGAGGTGCGGCTGCGCTCCGGCGCCGACCCTCAGGAGTTGTTACATCTGGTGGCCGCCAAGGTTCGCGTGAGCCGTTTTGAACTGGTGGAGCCCTCGCTGGAACAGATCTTCATCGAAGTAGTAGGGAAAGCCGATGCGTAACGTCTGGTTGATTTTGCAACGAGAGTACAAGGCCCTGGTGTTCACGCGGGCGTTCTGGTTCACCACGCTGCTCTTGCCACTGCTGATCGCCATCCTTGTCCTTCTGCCCGGCAAGCTGGCCCGGCACCGCTTTGAGGTGCACCGCCAGATCGTGATTGTTATCTCCAACGCCGAA